>JAHKLG010000080.1 GCA_029856625.1 Candidatus Njordarchaeota archaeon
CCCATTATTAATAAGTTCTTTGCAGTATTACAACCTTTGATTGCTAGGAATAAAATAGCTGTTTTCTTGATTCAGCTCCCAGCTAGTATTGGGAAGAATCTACCTAGACTAGAGAGCTTCATAAACGAGTTACCAAAAGGATTCAAGTACGCGATCGAATTTCGTCACCACAGCTGGTTAACCGATGATACATTCCAGTTATTGGATAGATACGATATTGGATATGTAATTGTTGATGAACCTCATCTCCCCCCGATTATTAAAATAACTTCTGATTTCGCGTATATTCGATTCCATGGTAGAGGAAGAAAAGTATGGTATTTCTATTATTACTCTGAGGAAGAGTTAAAGCCTTGGGCAGAAAAGGTAAGGAAAGAAATAGAGCCAAATGTACAAGAAATCTATATCTATTTCAATAATCATTTCAGGGCTTACGCTCCTAAAAACGCCTCTCAATTCATAAAATTACTGGGTCTAAATATAGAGGACTTAGTCCCGATTGAAGGACGTCAAAGCTCCTTATGGGAATTCACTAGATAATAGGTGATTTATATGCGCTTTCTAATCCTTGGTTGTGGTAATATAGGTAAGGTAATCATTAAAGATTTGTTAGTGAGCGAGGCCACAAAACGGGTTATTGCATTGGATATTTCTGAAGAACGCCTAAGAGAGATGAAAGATGAGTTACAAGATGAAAGATTTGAATACATCGTTGGTGATGCTACGAATAGGGATTATTTAAAGAGTATTATAGCTAATATTGACGTCGTGATTAATTCTCTTCCGGGTTCCATAGGTTTTCGTGTCATGAAAAATATTATTGGGCTGGGAACCAATCTTGTTGATATTTCATACATGCCCGAGAACCCATTAGAATTAGACGAGTTAGCTAAGAATAAACGAATAATTGTGGTTCCAGATGCGGGAGTAGCTCCTGGGTTAAGTAATATTTTAGTAGGCTATGCCTCTGCCATCTTTGATAGGGTAGAGAGCGTTAAGATTTACGTTGGAGGATTGCCTGAGAAGAAGATTCCTCCTCTTGATTACTGTTTAACTTGGTCTGCTGAGGATCTTATTGAGGAATATACTAGGCCTGCGAGAATTATTAGGAATGGTGAATTAATTAGCGTCCCAGCGTTGAGTGGTTTAGAAAGAATATATATTAATGGAGTTGGGGAATTGGAAGCATTCTATACTGATGGCTTAAGAACACTTCTTCACACAATAAGAGCTAAGAATATGGAGGAAAAAACCCTTAGATACCCAGGTCATGTTGAGAAAATAAGATTATTGATTGATCTCGGGTTCTTTGATAAAGATCGTATAAAAATAGATGATAACGAAGTATCCATAATGAAAATTACTGCCAAGTTATTAGAGAGGAAGATTTCCTGCAAAGATGTTAGGGATATCGTTATCCTCAAAGTAATTACTGAAGGAGTCTTGAGGAATGAGAAGACTAGGAGAGTTTTCGAGATTATTGATCGATATAGGAATGGGATTACAGCTATGGGGAGAACAACTGGTTTTACAGCCTCAATAATCGCTCAACTAATTGCTAAAGGGAGAATAGATATGTATGGAGTAGTTCCTCCAGAGTATCTAGGAATGAGGAGAGAGATCTTTCATCAAATCATTAATGAACTTTCGCGCAGGGGCGTGTTGATAAGAGGCATATCTGAGGAGGAGTAACTATGGCTTGGGATTATAGAATTAGTAAGCAGAAATTATTAAGTGAAGCCGTTGAGAAGGCTCTCAAGAAATACCTAATGGATGTTGTGCGTAAGGAGGAAGTAGAGAGATTGATAGAATTATTTAATGATACTCAACCAGTTAAAGGAGATAAGTTTCTAATCCAGTATTCTTCGGCTCTACTACCTATTGAGATCGTGAAAGAGTATCCTTTGAGGAATAGGATTCAGGATAAAGCCGCTATTGTTGAGTATTTAAGAGGGAAGAGTGTTTCTGTAGGTGCCTTAGATTCTAGTTTTTATAGTCCCGGCCCACATCTCCAGGTTCCCATCACAGTGATAAGTGTTGGTTATTGGTTTCATAATTATGGTGCTGAGGAAAGCTCTGCCGGATGCTCTATTGATGCGGAATCCATTGTTGAGAATAGGGTTAGGCTCCAGTTGAAGGTGAAGAATGTTGAGAAAGAGGCAGTTAATGAGCTCATAGATAAGCTCAGAGGCTCTATCAAAGTATTACTTTTTGATGAATCATTTAATCTCTCATATACGCTTTCTTGGTCAAAGGATGCTAGAAAGGAATTCATATTAAAAGTAAAGGCTATAATTGATACTTGTGTGAAAAACAATGTTATCCCTGTTGGTGTTTTTTATACAACAGCTAAGGATATAAGTAGAGGGATTTCAACGATTCATTTAATTAATCAGAGGAACTCTCTAGAGATATCCGATAGAGTACTAATGAATATATTCTTGACAAAAGAAGGATCTAGATCTCCTCTCTTCCTGATTCACTCGGAGGCTATTCGGAAGCACTATAAGCTGGTTGGATTCTATCTTAAACTTGGTGAAAGGAATATCGTGAGGGTCGAGTTTCCAGAAATATTCAAAGAATTCACTGATGATATCCAAGAAATTATTTATTTCCAAGCATTATTAGGGAATGGGTACCCATTAGGTTTGCAGAGGGCTCATGAGATGGCTATCATAACTAGGGAGGAAAGAGTTCTGATAGAGGACGTTATTGCTAGATTTCTAAATCGTCCAGTCATAGATTATATTTTATCTAAGAAAGCCAGCTCTAAGAGGTGGCCCATAGCATGAGTATATGGGATATAATCATGAGTGATAAGACTAGAGCCATTGGTGAGGTTGCGGGAATTGAAGGTGGTAAGATAGAGATATTTGTTTACCCAGAATATTTCTCTCGGGTACGGATAGGGTCTATCCTAATTATTAACTCTGAACAGTATAAGCCAATGGGATTAGTTCTTAAGTTGGCCCACTCCTCTAGGTATGGAACATTCACCCCAATGAAAATGACTCGGAGCGAAATAACCAGCACGTATCCAGATTTGGAGAGATATCATCTATTCGTATCAACTATCGCTTATACAAGTCATCTAGATGAGAGAAAAAACGTTAAACATGCTAGGGCTGGTCCACCTAAGTTGCATGACCTCGTTTTTTTAGTTGATAATGACCAGCACAAAGCACTATCATCATTCTTTAAGCCGAATAATTCTTGGAATTTTGATTTTCTAAGATACTTCTTCGCCGAAGGAGCTTCTAGATTAGAGTTTAGAGATTTCCTAATTTTTTATCGAGACTTCTTTGAGAAGATGAGGAATGAGAAAGAAAATATCCTACAAGCTTTAATAAAATCCATTATTCGAGCAGGAGTAGAGCATATCGGAGAATGGCTTGAAGAGATAAGTGATGTATTAAATTGGTGATTATTATGAAGATTCTAGGTAAGGTGGTCTCTGGTAGCGTTGATTCCGGCGTTAAAATCTTTCTTGAGAATACAGAAAATATCGAGGATTTCCCAGTTGGTTCTCTTATCACCATCCTTGGAAAACAACATAAATATTTAGGCATCATTACTGATGCTGGGATATCCTCTCATGAAAAAAACGCTTATGAGATGATAAACCCTAATACGAGTGATCTAGTTAAGGCTCATTTGCTAAGAGTTTATGGAGATAGGTTAAGAACTCAGTGGATAGAGGCGGCCTTAATAGCTCAAGCTAGTTCCGATAAAATGGATGCTACTTTCGCGGATACAATGCCTAGTTTCGCGTCAGCTTTAGTAGAGACTACTGCAGAAGAACTTATATCTTTCTTTGGTAAAGAGAATAGAGAAAATCTGTGGAGTATTGGTCAGCCCAAGACTCCTAAAGCCTTAGCTGTTGAAGTCCCTATCGATGTTGAAAAGCTAGCTAATTTAAGCTTTGGCATTTTTGGCAAATCTGGGACAGGGAAAACTTTTCTCGGGAATTTGTTAGCTGGATATCTCACTTTGTATAATCTTCTAGTTTCAAAGGATAAGCCTTACAGATTATTGATATTTGACATGCATTCTGAGTATGCCCTTGAACTAAAGGATAATCTGGGTAGACCAATAGCTGAGGGTGTAGCTCAGATATTCAAAGATTATTTTGTTCGCTATACTCCTGACCCTGAACTCGCTAAGGAGAGAGGCCTCAAGCTCTTCAAAATAAATCTCTCGCAGATAAGAATTGAGGATATCCAAATGATCGCCCCAATTTTTGGTATTAGCGAGACTTTCTTGAGATATCTTTATGACATCCAGAAAGTTATTGAGAAGCATTTCGGAGTAAAGGAGCATTGGTTATGGGTTCTTTTAATTGATGAAAGAAAAGAAGAGGAGATGATGCGAACAGAGGAGGGAAGGGAGATAATCCAGAGATTACTTGATCAGATTAAAAAGAGGACTGGAGGAAGGTTTCAATCCATATCTAGTTTAAGGGTTTATTTAGAGGATAGAATTAAGAATGATATAGGATCATCTGCTCTAATTTCTTATAAATCCCAGATCCCAAAGCTTAAGCGACTTCTTTCTTATCCATGCACAATGGATGAGGATCCAGTTGGCGAGATTGTGAAGTACATAACTGAGCGTGATGGAGCAAGTGTATCTATTAGCTTGGGTAAATATGAGAAAGAGACTCCTCTCTATATGCTTATAGCTAATCTCATAGCTAGGAGACTAAGAGATGAGATTAACAAGAAGATAATGGCTGGTGGAGAGCCAGAAACAAAGATTATCATCTTCTTAGAGGAGGCACATAACTTCTTAGGTAGAACCACTTATAGGTTATCACCATTTGGGGATATAGCTAGGGAAATGAGAAAACGTGGTGTTATTCTCTGCATAATAGATCAAAGACCTAGCGAGCTTGATCCAGACGTCATAAGTATGTTATGGACCGCTTTTGTGTTTTCCCTAACGGAAAAGAATGATATTGAAGCTGCATTAATGGGGGCGCCTAGAGCCAGCTTATTTAAGAAACTTATTCCCTTACTGAGGAATAGGGAAGTGCTGATCTATGGAGAAGCTATAAGATTCCCAATAGTAATAAGCGTTAGAGACTATGCTGAGGCAGTTAAAATCTTCAAAGATTTTCTGAGAAAAAGAACTAAAATGCGAGAAGAAAAGATAAAGGTACTCATGGAAAATGGCTTCATATAGAAATGAGCTACAAAGGAACCCTCCTCAGCTCCTTATTCTCTCTAATCCAACCCTAGGCAATATCTTTATCCCATTCTTAGCCGTTTTAATCCATGTAGTACCCACCATTAACATCAATTACTTCCCCCGTGACGTAATCACATTTAATGAGGAAGACGACTGCTTCAGCTACTTCTTCTGGCTTACCGAAGCGTCTCATGGGAACCTTTTGAATGATCTTCTCCTTGATCTCTTGGGGTAAATTCGCTATTAATTCGGTTTCTATGGGACCTGGAGCTATGGCATTTACTGTTATGTTATACTTTAATAGCTCTTGAGCCAAAGAAAATGTCATCCCTATTAATCCCGCTTTTGAAGCCGCGTAATGAGGCCCCACAGTTCCACCGCTTTTACCTGCTACCGATGACATATATATTATCTTCCCTCCCCCGCGTTTAATCATCACAGGGACAACCTCTCTAGTCACTATAAAGGCTCCTGTAAGATTTACTCTGAGTATATCCTCCCACTCCTCAAGCGGAATATCTAAGATAGAGTGATGCTTAGCCATGATCCCCGCATTACTCACCAGAACATCAATTCCACCAAAATCGTCGATTATACTCTTAACCATTGCCCGAACTTCTGAAGGCTTTGAAACATCGGCCTTATAAGCCTTCGCCCTCACTCCATAACTAGAAGCTAGTTCCGCAACTTTTTCTGCAAGCTCTTTATTCTTCACATAATTAATAGCTATATGCATTCCCTCCCTAGCTAAGCGAATAGCAATAGCCTTACCAATTCCCCTACTAGCTCCAGTTATTAATGCAACTTTGTCCCGAGGATCCATAAGTATCCCAATCTCCCAAATTAATTGAAAAACCGAAGAAATTCAGTGATTAATCCTACTTAACTTTTACCAAAATTACTTGAAAAAGATATTTTAAAGCAATGAAACTGAATCACGTTAGACTATCTTCCTGCGTTATAAGAAGAGAATCTATTCCCCCACCAGTAATGTGGTCAAACGTTTTGGATTCTCATAGTCCTTGTATCAGCTTTGATTTAATATCTATTAGCATAACAGTGTTGCTTCTAAGCAACGGTTAGTTTTTTGTTTGTTAATAATGGATGATAATTAAGTTTAAATGTTTAATTCTCCATGTTTTTACTTGACTGGTCTTCTCAGAGGCGTGAAGTTTGAGGAAAGGAAAAGTTGTTAAAATTGATGGGAAATTAG
>JAHKLG010000081.1 GCA_029856625.1 Candidatus Njordarchaeota archaeon
GTTTCATGACTCCTGGCTAGTATTGAGTAAGAAATCACTATATAAGCGGATTAGTGTAATACAGTTATATTGGATTGGCTGAATAAATATTATATGATTAAGTACTACTACCCAATCTAGAATACATACTCATTTTGGTTATTGAAATATCTATGAATGCTCGCTTGATTAAAACTTGCCATTAGGTATTCAAGGTCTGTTGCTTCTTACTGATCGGAGAGGGTGAGGGATAATGAGCGCGAGAATGCTAGCTAGAGTCGGAGCTCACAGTCATATTAAGGGGCTTGGTCTTGATGAAAAAGGACGAGCTAAGTTTATTGGAGACGGATTAGTTGGCCAAATAAAAGCACGTGAAGCAGCT
This sequence comes from Candidatus Njordarchaeota archaeon, assembly GCA_029856625.1. Lineage (GTDB taxonomy): Archaea > Asgardarchaeota > Njordarchaeia > Njordarchaeales > Njordarchaeaceae > Njordarchaeum. The sequence continues at coordinate 362 of JAHKLG010000081.1, forward strand.
GGTCTTGTCGTTAAACTCATTAAAGAAGGCAAAATGGCGGGTAGAGCAGTGCTTCTAGCGGGCCCTCCGGGCACTGGGAAAACAGCTATAGCGATTGGGATTGCGAGAGAGCTGGGAAGTGATGTACCTTTCGTGCAGTTAAGCGGTTCCGAGATATACAGCGCTGAGGTTAAGAAAACAGAGGTGTTAATGAGAGCTCTGAGAAAAGCGATAGGCGTAAGGTTTAGAGAAATTAGGAGAGTACTTGAAGGTGAGATCGTTGAGTTTGAACCCCACTTTGTTCCTCATCCATTCAACCCGTATCAAAGAGTTGTTCAAAAGGCTAAGTTAACGCTGAGAACTAAGGATGAGAGAGTAACATATACTGTTGGCCCAGATGTTGCGGAGGAAATGATAAGCAGGGGAGTACAAAAAGGGATGGTGGTGATGATTGATAAAGAAACGGGAAGGGTCAGTGTATTAGGAATAAGCGAAGATGCAGCAAAAGAATTAGGCTATGACATAGGGAGAATACCGAGAGTTCCCGTGCCTTCAGGACCCGTTGAAAAAGATAGAGAATTCGTCTGGACTACAACCTTAGATGAGCTTGATGAGCTATTTCATAAACGAAAAAGTGGAGGAGGAATATTTTCACTACTCTTTGGAGGAGGAGAGGAGAGGAAAGAAATCGACCCAGAAACTCGAGCACAAGTAGACGAATGGGTGAAAGAACAAGTTGAAGCTGGAAAAGCAGAAATACTCCCAGGAGTCCTCTTTATCGACGAGATCCACATGCTGGACATCGAAGCTTTCAGCTTTCTTAACCGTGCTCTCGAGTCAGAACTTGCACCTATCGTTATTATGGCATCGAACAGGGGTTTGACTAAGATTCGTGGTACTGATATCGTCTCTCCTCACGGTATGCCGCTTGATCTCCTTGATAGGCTGTTGATAATTCCCACATACCCTTATACCGCTGAGGAGACTAGAGAGATTTTGAAGATTCGTGCGAGGGAGGAGGGTATTGAATTAGACGATGAGGCAATAGAATTATTAGTGAGGTATGGTACCGAGATTTCGCTTCGATATGCTGTGCAGTTAATGGCTCCGGCGGCAGAGAGAGCAAAAATAAATGGGAGAACCAAGGTTACTAAGGAAGATATTGAAGCAGTTAGGGAAAGGTTTGCTTCTGTAGAGGAAAGTATTCAGCATCTTAAAGAGTGGGAGGAGAAGTTCCTGAAGTAATGGTTATCAGAGCGGGAATAACTCATCATGATAGTTCACATATTTTTATTCAGTTTTCCTGACCATCATCATTAAGTTAATACATATTTCTTGGTGTCTTTTGTGTTAAAAATTAGTGTTCTAGTGGACAAGGCTCCTCGGAGATATCGAGTTCTCGGTAATAAGCTTATGAGGGGATTTTTCATCACTTACTTCGACATAAGGGATAAGATTAGTTCTCGAGTATCCTTTGATGAGTTCATATTGTGGAGCATTTTATCTAATGGTAGGTTTGTTGGAGAGGACTTACCTAATGAAGTAGCTGAGGAGGTCATAAATTATCTAGAGGAGTTTTCTGAAGATAGAATAGAGCTTCATGAGCATGTATTGTATATCGTAAGTGATGGACAAGCTTTTCTAGAGTTTTTCGAGAAAAAATTATCTGGAGTCTTAAGAAGCGAATATGAGTCTCTTCTTGCTAGATTGAGGAGCTTTTAATTTTGCGTAAGTGTACTCTAACATCCCGTCTCCCCAAATTACGTGCTAAGAATTCCGCTCCTCTAAATGGATAATTTCTGAGAATTATCCTACAATCTCTAATCTCTGCTTGAAGCCCAAGCTTTTCGAATGCTATTAATATTTCTGATTCTGGAGGAGAGTGCTGGGGATACATACATGCGTTTGGACATTTGGTACATGGACCGTTTATAAAACACGCCGATGGACAGGGGACTTCAGCTGTCCAAGAGTTCGCACAGCATGTGGAGGCCCATGCTATAAGGCCTTGTTTCTTTACTTCTTTGAGGATAAATTGTTTCTCGGGAAATGGGACCGCTCTTTGTTTCCTATCAAGTTTTTTTATTCTTCTTCTTATCTCAGAGGTGTCTAAATCAATGTTCTCTAATCTTTTAACAATTTTCTCCGTGACTCTAAAGCCGCCAACAACTACTCCGTAAGCTCCAGCATCCCTTGCCTTCTCTATAATTGATGACACTTCATTAACATTTACTCCTGGGATCACTGGTCTAAGGAATAATATTGGTCTTAATCCGGCATCTCTAAGATTTTTAATCGTATCTAATCTCTTCTCTGGAGAAGGAGCTCTCTTTTCTAAGATATCCGCTTTTTCAAGCGTAATTATCGTGACGAGGGGCGAAATACTTATCTTCTTTTTATGAGCTATATTAGCGATTTTTTCCGCTAACTGTGGCGAAATATATTGCTTTGTGGAGAATTGCAGGGGGTTACCTAACTCACCTAACCATTCAAGGTATTCTAGGGCCTTATTGGGGAAGATAAATGGTTCTGATACAGAACCTATGGCAATTAAAGAACCCGTTCTTCCAGGTAAAAATGCTTTATTCATAAGAAGGGCAAAGGCGAGCTCCCTTCCACTCAGTGGATAAGGTCTTGGCGATCCAAAATTAAAGCCCATATCCTCTATATAGCAATAGGCGCATGCGAATGGGCAATTTATGGTTACATGAACAGTAAATCCGCACCACCTAGGAGGACGCTGTGCGTGAGAATCTTTTTTTGCTCTTTCTCTTTCGTTTTCTGATAACAATTCATGGAAGATAGAGATGAGTCTTTCCTTCAACTTAATAATCTCTAGAGGCTTAACAGTGTATCTTACCAAGAAATAACCTCCTAATTTCTTCAGAAGCAGCAAGAGAAGGCGTTTAATCTAAAGAAAAGATAATGCATTTAATAAAATATAGTGGAGAGAATTATGGAGAAGCAGAGAATAGCCGCTTGTTCGCTGTCTAGCTAGATTTTGCCTCTGTTGGTACAATGTCTCTCTTCTTTATTAGGGTTATCTCTATTGTACTAACCCTATCGATTCTGTTTGGATCCTGAGGATTGCGGATCTCGTCAGTGCCTATCTTGATATCCTCAACATCAATGATGCCAGGGAGATACCTTGTTCTCAGGACCTCTGCTACATCAACAGCTCTGCTAATGGCTCTTCCACGTGCAGAAATCTTTAACTTCTTAGGAGCCTCATTTAATATAATTGCCATTGCAGCCATCACATACCTTATAAGGGGCTTCTTACCAATATAAATGACGGGAACATTTTCTTCTTGGGTTTGCTCGGCGGACATTTTCATACCTCCATTGTTAGGTTTTAGCGATTTACTAGTTTTCGTTTAGAAGCTTTTGAAAGGGTTTTCTCATGAATGAAGTGTTAGTAGTGTATTTAAATTTAAAGTTTTTATCTTAGGCTTAAGACTATTTCAAACTAGGTTCATCAGGCCCCCAAACGTTCCTCATCGCTCGGGGGTAGCCAATCTCATCATGCACTACAATTCTTCTGGCGCGTATTCTAATAAGAATTTATTGCCCAAGTGGACTCTTTTTAAGTGTTTTTTCGCTCTCTCTAAAGCTTCTTCAGCAACTCTTTTAGGAGTAATTGGTAGATCTCTCATCATAAAATCTGGGTGAAAAACTAGCAGAGAATAAGGTATTTCGGGATCAATACTTGCGATGAATTTGGCTATTTCCTCGACTTCCTCGGGGCCAATATAACCAGGAACCAAAAGTGTGGTTGCGGTGATAATTGGTATTTCCCTTCTTTCATGCCAGAATTCATCGTATAACATTTTAAAATTATCAAACACTCTTTCATTAGTAGTGCCCGTTAAGGCATAGTTTAATTTTGGATTTGGTGCTTTTAAATCGAATTTAATAATACCTCCACTCAGAAGAACTTGTTCACCAACTTTTTTAACTAGCTGCCTGTTCCCTGCGCCATTCCATTCATAGCAAATTCTTATCACCCTGTTTGGCTCTTTTTCCTGCAAAATGATTTCGTTTACTCTTATTGTAAACGGTAAGTGAGGCTCTGGGCTTCCGCCAAAATAGCAAATACAAGTAATCTTATTATTCCGAAGAACGCTTTTAGCGAGCTCTTCAGCTTTTATAATGCTAGCTTCATTTACTTTTTTATGTTCCCAATTCTGGCAGAATAAGCACGAGAAATTGCATCCATAGAAAAATACTGCTAAGTTATAATAACCATATTCTGGGCCTGGTCTAACAGAATACTTGGGGTAACCAATCCCAGTTGCTGCCGGGCAGAACCATGCTGCACAGCAATTAGTGATGTGAGGATCTAAATACGCATAAAGTGGTGCTTTCTCACGAGTGGATATGCTCTTAAGCGTGCCGTTTTCATTCCATCGTACGCCGCAGAATCCAATGTCCCCAGGACCCATTATGCATTCGTTTGCGCACAATACGCATTTTATCCCATTAGTACTCTTAGGGGGTCTTGGAGGTAAGCCGAATTTTACACGACTATAACTAATTGCTTCATCAATGTATTTTTTTGCTTCATCGAATCTATTAACGATGCAGTCCTTGCATACACCTAAAACTTTAGAAACGAATTTCTCTTGTCCACATACCTTGCATCTACTTCTAGGAACAATACGCGGGGCGCTTCTGAAAAATACCATCCGAAAGGCACCAGCTAATTACATCTATTTTATCATATGATAAACATACTCCTGCAACGTTTTTAAGGTAGAATTATCACTGAATATTTTGAACCGAGTCTTCCAAGGAATTTTTGCATGGGTGTTTAATTGAGGATTATTATAGCGATTACTGGCGCTTCTGGGGTAATATACGGTATAAGATTATTAGAAATTCTTGCTAATAGGGATGTAGAGACTTATCTAATTGTTAGTGAGACGGCCAAGAAAATTATTAGCATCGAAACTGAACATGATCCAACATACATAGAGAGTTTAGCAACGCGAGTTTTCTCCAATGATGACATGACCGCGCCTATAGCCAGTGGATCCTTTAAATTCGATGCAATGGTGATAATTCCCTGCTCAATGAAGACTCTGGGGATGATAGCAAATGGTATTGCCGATAATCTAATTACAAGGGCAGCTGATGTCGCAATAAAGGAGGGGAGAAAGCTTATACTGGTGCCTAGAGAAACTCCTCTTAGCGCGATACATCTAGAGAATATGCTGAAACTCGCAAAACTTGGTGTGGTTATCTTACCAGCTTGTCCAGCTTTTTATCACGAACCATCTAAGATTCGGGATTTGGTGGACTTCATTATTGGTAAAGTTCTTGACCAGTTAGGTATCGAGCATTCATTATTTAAGAGGTGGAGTGGGGAGGTTTTACCTTAGATGAAACGTATACTAGAATATACGGGCGAAATTATTACGCCGTGGTCTGGTGTTCTAAGAGGAAAGGCTTTGGTCTCTAAGCAGAAAATTTCCTTCTTAGGGGATATTGATATCAAAACGGGGGTAATCGTTGATCCTAAAAGTGATATCAGGGGGATAAGTGTACGCGGCAAAATCCTAATATTCAGGGGTGGCCGGGGAAGCACTGTGGGGGCGAGCATAATATATGGTTTAAAGAAGAGAGGAAATTCTCCTTTGGCGATCATTACGGTGGAAACAGATCCTGTTGTGGTTGCTGGGGCTATATTTTCTGAAATTCCAATGGTTTCTAAAGTTTCGGAGGAAATTTTGATGACTACCAACACGAATGATTTTGTAGAGATTTTATCCCTGGATAGTAAGAGGGCGTTAATTAAGGTGTTTAAGAAATGGAATCCGTAACTTGGTTAGATAAAATGGAAAAATTAATTAATTCCCTTGCGAGGATCTGGGGAACCGACGAGTTTATCTCAATTTCTAAAGCTCATATTTCGGGGGTCTCTTACAAAACGGCTGGAGACCATATGATAGAGCTTCTTGAAGATATTGCTGAGAGCGGGGTCAGAGTAAGAGTAAATGCGACATTAAATCCAGCGGGAATGGATCTTA
>JAHKLG010000082.1 GCA_029856625.1 Candidatus Njordarchaeota archaeon
CTCGAACGTTTCTCTAGTAACTGCTTTATCTTCTCAATAGTCTCGTGGTAAGCATCGAGTAATAATCGAGCTATCGGTGATAATGACTTCCTATGAGGCATAATTTTCCTTCTTTTATCACTCCTTTTCTTTTTTCTTGATAAACTCTTAGAGTTCTTCATACTGAAACCCGTTAACAACGGCTTATGGCGATAGCTCTTGGATTTCCTATTATTGTTTCAAGAATAGTAAGTTCATCAGGGCTTTGGGATAAGGGCTCCCAATCAATCATTTCCTTAATGGGTTCTGAGGCAACATAAAATTCCTCATCATTTCTATGAAGCCACAACACATAATACTCGGGACATCTAGGAACATTAGAAAATAGATTGATAACGATTATTTTCTTTTCGCTAAGCGAAACTATAAACATGTTTAAAGAAGACGCCATATCAACGCTTTCGATAGCGTATTCGAGAGCTTTCCTGATGTTACTTCCAGTGTAATAGGCTTCAGCTAATAAGCAAAGGAAAACTTCTGAGTCGGTTTTCCCCATTGGTTTGAAGAGAGTGGGTCTTCTATTAAATGAGTAAATAGTTCCATTATGAGCTAGGATTAGATCCCTTAACTGCAGAGGATGGGTATCAATAAAATCGATTTCTCCTCTACTTTTTTTCCTAGCATGAATTATATGAGAGAGAGCGGGAATGTTAGGTATATTTTCCTCCCATATTGGTTTTAAGTTCTTGTAAATACCGTAACCATTACTTAAGAACCATGCAACACCGAATCCGTCTCCATGGGGCCCAATTCCACACCGGGCACTAAGACCATTTCTGGCCATCTCCTTAATACCTTTTAACGCCCTTTCTGACAGAGAAACATTAGTAGATGCATTATGAAGTAACATCCTACACATTTAATCACACCGGCTTTTTTCCAGCGGCTTAAAAATTATACAGTCATCATAATTACAATTTTGAGCGATGAGTGTTATCTTTCGATTTAAGGAAAATTCTAAAGATTTAGAAGGTATATACTTAAGTGGGAAACTTTTAAATGGCGTCATGAAGGCATTAATACTTTTTTCTTAATTCCTCAATAATTGCTGGTAATAATTTCCCAGCTGGTCCTCTAAGAAAGATATCGACGATTGGCGTTATGGCGCTTTCTGATATGTTAATCTCTATAACAACTCCTCCTCTTTCTTTTACCGTAAATGGAATTGCTCCTGCAGGCATAACTACTCCAGAAGTGCCAACTACTAAAATTGCGTCAGCCCTATAGGTTAGGGACAATGCTTCTCTGAGAGCCTCTTCTGGTAGCGGTTCGTTAAACCAAACAACATTTGGTCTGAGGAGTGAGGAGCAAACGGGGCATTTGGGAGGAATTTCTCTAGGTGGTTCAGAGAACTTAGTCTTGTATTCGCAGTTAATACACCTAGCCTCAAGGATATTACCGTGGAGCTTTATTACTCTCCTTGAACCAGCTCTCTCATGGAGATCATCAACATTTTGCGTAATTAAAGCTTTAAGAAAACCTAATTTCTCCAATTCAGCTAGTGCTATATGTCCTGGATTAGGTTTTGCTTTTAATACAAGTCCAATTCTCCATCTATACCATTCCCAGACTTTTATTGGGTCTCGTTTAAAAGCTTGAGGAGTAGCCAATTCCTCTGGTCTATACTTGTTCCATAGTCCATTCTTGCCTCTAAACGTAGGGATCCCACTCTCAGCTGATATACCTGCCCCAGTTAGTGCTATTAAGAAATTTGCATCTAGTATAATCTCCGCAACTTTTCGTATCTCCTCAGCACTCATAATTCATCTCCTATATAAATGAGGATAAAGGACTATGCAAAAGTTCCTTAATGGGTCAAGAACTTGGCAAAAAGATTCATCCCAGACAATATAGCTGCTAAGCCATTTAAAACAACGAAGATGGGATCACTGATTATGATTGAATGTATTGTAAGTAGCATACTACCAATAGTATAAAGTAATAGGAACTCTATTCGTGTGCGCACTCTTCTATTTCGTATATTCTTTATGGTTTCTGGCAACCAAGCTATTAATATGATAAATAGCCCCAAAATCCCTATAGGTTCTACAGGCATGCTTTTCCCTCCAAGAAAGTATTAATGAATGAATAACCAGGATTATTGGGTAAATAGTCTATGAATTATTCTGGAGACAATACAGAAAGTCTCTAATAAGCCTTTTAATAGATTTTAATATTTCTTCATGTACTCCCTCCCCTATTGATGTATCGTGAGGCTGAATACCAATGATTAGGATTTTTTTCCCAGCCTTCTTTAAAAATTGTAGTAAGTAGGAAAGAGAAATCCTATGAGTTGATAGGGTGTCTTCTGAGAAATCAGATGGTTCTAAAATTAATATCTCACCAGGAGGAAAACCAGCATCTACTGCATCTACGATCAGAACATGAGATATTTTAGCATCCTCTGAAATTTTCAAGATATAAGCTTCTGGGGATGAGTAAGCGTAAAAAAGTATCACTCTTGCTATATTTTTCTCCTGTAATTCCTTACAAAAGAAAATACCAGCAGCATCATCTTTTCTAAATTCATTACCTAGACAGATCACAGCAATCCTATTAGCATTACTTAAGAACGTAGCAAGAACATCTTTGCAATATTTTTTCAAAAATAATCCCTCCGAGGTTATGGCCAGATACTCCAATTATTAGAAAGAGAATGTTTTGGGGAGGGGCGGGGGTACATTAGGGGAAGTTAGGGAGTTTGTGCAAAAACTAATGCTTTTAGGCTTTGGAAATAATGGTATTTTGAGATAATAATGGCTTAAATTGGCTTGTATTGGATGTGAGTAGGGTTATATAGGTTTTTAACTTGAGCTACCCCTGCCCCTTTTCCCCACTAAATATTTTCTAATTTATTTCCTTAGAGATGGTAGCCTATTTAAACATTCGCCCGTTAAAGTGCGATTATATCATACTGTTTAAATTAAAGAACATGTGTGGCTGCTGATTATGTTGTAGTAGGAAAGCTTTGGTTTTCTTTGCCAATTTTAAGACGCGTTTTTAATGAGTATAGTGGTTAAGAAGATAAAGCAAAGTTACTTTGATGAGAAAATGCTTATATGCGCATATACCCTAAATGAAGCCAAGTTATGTGAAGAGACTTATCTTAGAATTTTATATTCAAGTGTTCTAATGGCGTATTTCACCTAAAGGTGGATTCTGATGAAGAAGATGGGTATTAGAGCTCGCGGGCTTTTAATAACCTCTACAGTGGTTAGGGACTCATTGGAGAAAATAGTTAAAGCGCTTAGAGACAAGGTGTGGATGGTTGTAGGGAATATCGCTTCGCAGCTCTGGGCATACACTATGGCTGGGAACTGTATTTACTGCCGACCAACGGATAATCTGAATATTGTTGGGATTGGGATAGATCATGACCTTGAGATGCTGTTTGGTGCTGTAGCTGAGGGGTTTATTGGTGATCAAGTGAGAAGGCTAAATTTTCTGGTTTCTCATTCGCCAAAATTTAGGATAGATGCTGAGAGTTATGCTAGGAAAAGGTATTATATGTCAGAATTTGATAGGAGAGTTTTTCTTAACATCTGGAACATCGAAATTCCAGTAACTAGTCTTGAAGATCACATAATTGCTAAATTGTCTATGGGTAGAAAAAAGGATTTCTTAGATGTTAGAAATGTTTTTCTTGCGTACAAGAGATACTTGAGATCAAGTATAATAATGAATACCCATCCCCGATACATTATTCGCTTGAGTCTGCTTAAAGAGATTCTAGATAGTGAATACTCAGAGATCGCTGAGGATGTAATATTAGCGATCGAAAACATAACGGGATCCAGTTTTATAAAACTTAGGGAGGCTGAGAATAGGCCCAGAGTGATGATTGAGTTGTTAAAGCTTTAAATTCTTACTTAAGTCGAGTCTCACGTATGTTACGCTTCCATATTCTGACAATTCCATAATCATTCTTCCCAATAATTCTTCATATCCATTAAGATTTAATCGCATTCCAGCTGCTTTAAGATGCCCACCACCTCCGAACTTCTCTGCGAATTTCCTCGCGTCAAACCTAGAGTGTTTGGATACTCGGATAGAAACTCGTGCTTGATTATTGTTAGGAGCGCTGGATAAAGAAGGGCAAATCGGATCTTCCTCGCGCATTCTATTGATTATCACTGCGATTTCCCATCCCTTATTAAGGAATAACCATGGGATATCATTCATAGCAACTCTTGGGAAGCCTGAGACAATATCAACAATGATAACGTTACTATCAAGCTTCGAAAGCTTCTTTAACAACTTCTTAACCATTTTTAGGCCTTTCTCTATCCAAGGCTTAAGCCGTTTCCACTCCTTTTTTATCCACTCATCCTTATCAAATTTTACTCCTTTCTCGGCTAGGATCCAAGCTATTTTCATTAGCGTGGCTGGATCTTTAGAATAACACTTTATTATTTTGTCTAACTTATAGATCTTTTTTGTGACTCCTCCAGTGTCGGCAATATTAGCCATCTCTACTAGTTTACGTGCTTTCTCGTTATTTTCGAGGCCCAGATACCTTATTAATAATGAGGCAGCAGATGGGGCTTTAGGGTCTATTACATCGTTTTTTGTCAGTCTTCCTTCTTTAAGGAGTTTTTCATAATTTGATATGTGATGATCGATATTGGCTTTAGCCTTAGAAGTTTTTGGTAGATCTACTACGAGGTCATATTCTACATCATCATAGTTCTGAAGGTCTCTTAAAGTTAGGAAATCAATCTTAGAATTAGGATACTTAAGTAATATGAGTGCTGCTGACACTAAGCCATCAATATCCGATGCATGAACAGCTACACGCATTTTCATCCTCTAAGCAATTTCTTATTTCCTTATCAGCACCAATATTATGCTGTGAAGAACTCGAAACACGTATAAAATAATTAAAAGGTTTTTTGTTTTCTTAGCTGGATTTGTAAAGGAGATTATGCCGTGAAACCAGCGGTAGAGAAAATTCACATAATCTATAAAAATCTTATAAGAGTGGGGAAAGAGCTCGATTTTGAAAGATTTAAAACTGAACTTGTAGCGCGGGGTTTTGTACCAGAATCACGGGTAATACCAACACCCACGGGGCCTCTTAAAGAATATCTTTTGCGAGAACCTAAGAGTCTTAGGGATTTAATAGTAGTTTCCTCGAAAGGCTTTGTTGTTGATGCATGGAGTTACGAAACTGGACTCGATTTAATTTCAATAGCCTATGAGATTTACGAGCTAATTTTAGGTGACTTGATAAGACACACGTTAGTAGATATCATAGGGGATTACCAACTAATTATCCTAATAAATAAGAGAGCAGAAGAGATTTTGAGAAAGAACTTTAATAATGCGACTCTGGAAAAGCTAAGGGGGTCTCTAGGGAGGGCAGACCTACAACCTTTTTCAATAGGTTTTACATGGGGAAAGCCAGCTCCTCCCCATGAGTGGGTGGTGGTTAGTGTGGCCCCAGCAGCACCGCCGGGTGTACTCCCATCGCAGGAACGCTTACAACTTCGTATCCAGTATAGGCACGTAAACCCAGATACAGCGGTGGAATTCTTACAAAAATTGGATGAAGTTATAGAAAAGATAGTGAAAAGCTTATTATGATTCATGCAAGGCACTTAAAAGGAGATTATAAAGATCATGAGCAGACACTCCGGGAGCAGACATCACGTAGATCCATTTATCCTCCTTATATTTCAGAATGATTATTACTCCCTGACCTTTAATATTGGCAGCAACGAATCTTTCTGGAGTTCTTTCAATAACTGAGAATCTGATGTCACCAATATTAAAACCAGTTATGCTCTCATCGTCCCATGCTTTAAAGACGGGTTCTAACGGGGGAGACCAATCTGGAGGAGAGACCCATATAACGTTTCCAGACGAGTCGTAAATCATAGCTCCACGCAAGATTCCTTGGTTTATTAGGTTTTGAAGAGCGTTTTCAAGCGGCATGATTTTGACCTCTAAAGGCAATAAATGTTAAGTTAATACGGAAAAACATCTTTTTAAGAATTTAGGGAGGGTTAAAGGTAAGAAAAATGATCAAATTTTCTCTATTCCGATTCTTACAGTATATTTCTCGATCTTCCATTCTTTTACGTAACCCTTTGCTTCGTTAAATATGATCTCCCTAGCCCTAGTCTCATTCTTTATGTATTCTAGAAGCTCCTTGTTTAACATTAATTTGATTTCATCAGGAAGAATCATTGTAACCATGATTTTATCCTCTATGTCTAAGTCAAGCTCTTTTCTCATTTCCTGAATCCTTCTCACAAGCTCCCTTGCGTAACCCTCCGCAATAAGCTCTGGAGGTCTCTCTGTATCAATGAATACCCAACCA
>JAHKLG010000083.1 GCA_029856625.1 Candidatus Njordarchaeota archaeon
AGGATGTGAGGCTAATAATGGAGAAATAAAATGACGACAGACAATCTAGACATTCAAGAACTTATCACATTGTTAGATTCTATTAGAACAATAGTTAATGAAAGTATAAATACATTAATTGCGAGAGTTCCTTATATTGGAGAATTAGCCAATAGAGCTCTTATTGGAGGCAAGAGAGTTAGGGGGATACTAGTTATTCTCTTCTCAAGAGCTCTTAAGGGTGACGAGACGCTAGCAAAGCAATTCTCAGCGATAATCGAATTTATTCACGCAGCAACTTTACTGCATGACGATCTTATTGATGATCATGAAATCCGAAGAGGACTACCGGCTTTTTGGAAGGAATATGGGGCTAAATTAGCTATTTTGGCTGGAGATTTCCTATTCACAGCAGCTGGGCAATTCCTGAAATACATTTCTAACGAAGCACTAAGGCTTATAACAACTACAATTTACAAAGTGACATTAGGTGTTATTCTAGAGGCGCAACCCGAATACTTTACTAAGGATATCTCAAAGGTATATATCCTAATGAACCGCTTAAAAACAGGGGAGCTATTTGGAACCGCGGCTTGCTTAGGTGTTCTTGCATCATCAAGAAGAGAGTATCTAAGAAACGCTTATAAGTACGGAATATTGACAGGGGAAGCCTATCAAATTGCTGATGATATATTTGATCTGAGGCTTTTGAGGGAGAGTGTTAAAGGCATTGATCAGAAACCTTTAAAGTTGGCTCTTCTATATTTTAGTGAGGGAGATTTCTCACCAGAAGAGATTCTTAATATAAGAGATCCTGAGAAGTTAGTGAAAATTGCTGATGATATAGGGCTAGAGGAGAAAATGCTTAAACTAATTAATGAGCGAATTAGCGCTGGAATAAAAGCAATTAAACCTTTACCAAATAGTTATGAGAAGCGTATTCTGGAAAAAGCGCCTAGGGCAATGATAGAAATAATGTTAAGGAAGGGATAATTTATTCAGGTATAGCTCTAATAAGTGTTGCCAATAATGCTACGCCACCAATAACAAGAGCTATAATCTCACTCATCATTAACAGTATTACGGCCGTTAGGTAGGGGGTACCCATAGAGAGGTCCGGGGGCGCTAAGAATACTAACTCATAACCAATCAATAAGCCTATTACTAGAGAACCTATTAAAGCACCAATAATCGCGATGATGATCCTAATTCTGAAATCTGCACCAATTCTCCTTGAGAGTATTCCTAAGTAATAAATTATGGAGCAAACTACAAAGTTCGTTACTGGCCCAAATATTAGATCCCATGGCTGTATTGGGGAAAGCAAATTAGCTAAGAATCCTCCAAGTGTTAACCCAATCAAAGCGCTCTTACCATACCTCTTATGGAAAGGAATTATCAACATAGCATCACTTATCCTAATCTGATTTATCAAGTAGGCGATGGGAGCGATTGCATATGTCAGAGCTGTATAAGCAGCTGCTAAAACTGCTACCTTAACCCACGAGACTCTCTCTTTCATAATAATCCCTCCGATTACGTATTTATACGTAATTATACGTATAAAGGTATAAAAATTTATCATTGATGAGCAGAATTTCTGGTGAATGATACTAATCATAAGGAGAGATCATGATGATGGTTACAGGCGCTGACTTATGATGAGCAACTCCCCGGCTGAGGGATTGTCTCCTAATCATAATATAATTAGATGTTTTAACTTCAGATTAGGCTTGATTAAAGATTTCCATAAGAGTCTTTCTCATATAAAACGCTACCTTTGCTCCCTCCTCTCCCAAGCTACAACCACATGCTCCACATTTTGGGCAGATATACCAACCACATTTAGGACACATTTCAGCTTCTTTTATTCTGAATTTAAAACCACACGAGAAGCAGTAAACTTCAGGATCTGCAAAGAATCTTAATGCGTTTTCCACTATTCTTGATAAGGATAAACCCATCTCTGATGCTTTTCTCTTGGATTTCTCTATTACTTCCTCACTTATCGCCAAAGTAAGCTTCTTTTTCATTTAGTCTCCCTCCTTAAGTAAATTATTAATACTATTCCGGGATAAAATGATTACGTCTTAATACGTATGAATACGACTAGGGGTAACAGGATTGCTGATTGAGGTAAGAAGATTAAGGGTTGTTCTTGGAGACAAGATAATTCTTAGAGACATCAATCTTAGATTCGAGGGGCCTGGATTATACTTTATCCTCGGGCCGAATGGAAGTGGAAAATCTACATTATTGAGGGCTATTGCTCAATTAATAGAGTATGAGGGTCTTGTGTTAATAGAGGGTAGAGATGCTAGGGAGTTTGATAGGATAGAGCTTGTTCGAAAACTAGGGTACGTGTGGCAGAATCCATTCTATGGCTTCTTTGAAGCAACTGTAGAGAGGGAAATAGCATTCATTCTAAAAAACATTGGAGAGCCTGTTGAAAAAATGTGGGAGTTAGTCAGTTTCTTTAGCGCAGAGGATCTGCTTAATAGATCACCATTTACTCTGAGTGGAGGAGAGGCAAAAAGGGTATGCTTACTTAGTGTTCTTGTTGCCGATCAGCCAATGCTTCTTCTTGATGAACCAGAGACAGAGCTAGATCTTGATGGTCTTAATAAGCTAATTCACTACCTGAAAAAGAGCTTTTCCTCCAAACTAATCATTGTTGCTACTCCTAATACCTTGCTGGCCTATAAGCTAAGAAGGCACATCAAAAAGATCTTCTTGATTAGTGAAGGAAGAATAGTGGCTTCTGGTGGATCGGAACTGCTTGAAAATCAGGAGCTTCTCAGGAATGTAGGAATTATTCCCGTGGGGTGGTGGTATGAACCTTCTTAAATTTATAGAACTCCAAAACATGGACACTTTTCTCCACAAGCTACCCATACCAATAAAGATAGTGCCCTTTATCCTCGCTATCCTGATTCCAAAAATATTGTGGAGTAGAGAGCTAATTCTCTATTCCCAGTTAGCGATAATTATCATATGTGCCATTCTAATAGGTTATTGTCTCGGATCCCCTGAGTACGTGGTTGATATATTAACAGCTTTCGTGTTTCTCTGGATATTCTTAGCCCTACTATACTCGCCAGTAATTAACCCAATATTATTCCTGATTAGATATTATAACCAGTTGATCTATCTAATCTCCATATCAATAACCTTTATCCTTTTCTTATCAACAACGAGTGTCTCTCAGTTGGAAAGATTTCTGAATACTATTGGACTATCCTACAAGTATTCAAGAGTTCTCATAGTTACATATAACCTAATCCCAGCTCTATATCAGGAGGTTAAGATGATTACTATAACTCAACGAGCTCGAGGACTGAAGTTTAGTCGGAATCCTATCAAGAGAGCTGTTCAAATGGTATCTATTCTTATGCCTTTATTATTTGTCTCTATCCTGAGAGCTGAAATGCTTGAGCAAAGTATAAAGAGCCGGGGAGGATAACCTTAAGTATTTCATAACTAAATATTTAACATCCTTCTGCCCAACAAGAACATCAGCGAAGGCTTTAATCAAATCTCCTCTAATCTTATTCTTACCAAACTTCGAACCATGCATTAGCAAGAAATCAACAAGTATTTTCTCGAGTCTTAATTTTCTACCATACATACTGTTCCAAACCTTCTCGTACTTTATCAATATGTTCTCACGGGGTTTCTCATTGGAAAAATAGTCAGCGAGAACTTTTCCGACCAGTGCTCCTGCTTTTATAGCTAGGTGTATTCCTGCACCTGATAGGGGAGATACCTGATGTGCTGCATCTCCAACAAGTAGTATTCTACCATGTACTATTGGTTTTAAACCGCCAGACAGAGGTACAAGAAAAGAGTCCTCCCTAATAATCTTAATCTCATTAAATTTCCTTCTTTTCAGCTTCAGCAATTTCTTAAGGTATATTCTTAGTGAGCTAGTATTTACTCTATCCGCTAATGCCCCGATACCTATTCTTAAATGATCCACATGAGGAAAAACCCACGCGTATCCCGCGGGGCTATACTCTCTCCCATAGTAAAACTCATTAATAGGCTCCAATGAGTTGCTACTCTTAACCCATACCTGATATGCTAAGCCAAAGTCTCGAAGCTTAATACCTTTCCTAAATATTATTCTCCTAGTAATGGATGCCGCACCATCAGCTCCTACAACTACTTTGGCTCTTATTCTTCTTTTTCCTAAGATACTTACATGATCCTTTTCAGCAGAGACGCTTCTGACAAGAAATCCTAGCTCTAGATCAATACCTAATTTATCAAGATGCTTAAAAAAGAACTTAAGGAGAGTTTTTCTTCCAATATTTTTCCCAATGGGTTCTGAATACCAAATCACATTATCAATGCTGCGATAAACAATCCTAATGCCCGATATCTCCACTCCAGGTAAAGTACTGATGCTAGGAAAAATTCTAAAAGTGTCTCTTAAAATCATCCCTCCACAAGGCTTTTCCCAAGGGCTTAAGTTCTTATCAACAATTAGGATCTCTGGAGAAACTCCGTTTTTCTTAGCATGCAGCATTAATGACAATGCTGTCGCGAGTCCTGCTGGCCCAGCCCCTATTATTATAACGTCTCTCACGACTTGTTCTCCTCAATACTCAAACTTTAGCAATTTTTCTCTTAAGTGCTCTTAAAAGTAATTTCCTAACTCCAGTAATGCTTCTTAATTTTAATACTTCTGGATGATTAGATACTGCTACAGTATTTATCCAGTGAATGCCTATTCGTAACTTTGACTTATTCAGTATTATTGGCTTGCTAAGCACTATTTTGGTTAATGCTATAGATTTTCCTGGTATTATAACAAGGGAGTTATTTATTTTCTCTAGAGTAATCAAGTCATGTAGTTTTTTCCTAAGGAACTCTGCAATATCTTCTCTATAAGGGGCGATCGTTAGTATGCTTTCTTCAGAACCAACGAGTTTGGTATCCTGAAATCTGAAAAACTCTATCAAGTAGGATCCGATATTTAAGAAGCTTAGAAAACCCTGGGAACGTAATAAACCTAATTTAATTATAAGATCAGCGCTCATTTTCTTGGCAATATAGTGCGTTAGTTTCTGGAGACTACTTGACCATCTGATTAAGCCATGATCTATTAAGAATTTTGGAATTGATATGATGTATTTTTTCTCCGCAAAACCATGATCACCGAGAACTATCCATAACTCTGGGTTAAGTTCTTCTATGAGCTCCTTAATTAATTTATCTAAGTACTCATAGTACTTCACTAGCAAGTCGTTTCTGCGTTTATAAAGGCTGTGAGAAAGAATATCTGAGTATCTGAGCCAAAAGAAGGAGAAATCAGTTCGGTACTTCTGCACAAGGAATTTAAATATATCAACATCCATTCGAGCTCTTTTCTTATAAATTTCATAATACTGCTCATCATCCCGAAAATATTCGATTTCTTCAGCATTATAATTGATATCCCTGAGAACGCTATTAATATAAGGATTACTTGTTAGTATAGGAGCCTCAAGACCCCAAACAGTGAAGCCTTTGTATTTTTTAGGATAAATCATGGGGACTTTCCATAGACCGATTCTATATCCCCAGAGCTTTAATATATCAGTAAAATATATGTGATGAACGTTTCTAGCTGTAACAACGTGGAAATTCACATCGTAAAAATCAATTATGCCATGTTCTTTAGGACTTAACCCAGTTAAGAGAGATACGGCGCATGCTGGTGTAACAACGGGCTTGACGCTTAATATAGGTCTATAATAGAATGACTTGAGAAACTTCATTGAGGCTAGATAAAACAATTCTTTATCAAAACCATCAACGACAATTACTAGACCCTTTATCTTCACTAAGCAGACCTCCAAGAGCAAAGGAGTGGATTCTCTAGAAGGGGCTATGAGATGGCCCCAAGCATATAATACGAATTAGAGAATAAAAATCTAAACCGTTACCTAGGGGGAATAATATTTCTCAGATGAAGTCTTTGCTAATTCTTATGATGTAGCTTTAGAGATAAAATCCATGGTTGTCTGTTCTAAGAAATTTTGCTCATTTAAATTCTGAGTGGGATATGATAATAGGGGTTGGAAATGGAGGTGCAATCATGAATAATGGCTCAATAAATTCAATACCTTTTTTGATAAAGTTCAGAAAAAATGACGAAGATTTTCTAGCAGTATTCCTTAATCATAGTGAGCTATTCAGCAGTTACTTGGACCTACTTAAGCATCTTAAAGAGAAATATGGGGTAAAAGGTGTTATTATCTTAAATAATGCACCCACGATAGTAAAATATGAAGTACTAAAAAGCGGCAGTTTCATCGCTATAAATGATCCTAAAAGACTAAGCTTATTCATATC
>JAHKLG010000084.1 GCA_029856625.1 Candidatus Njordarchaeota archaeon
TGATTGCTTTTTCATCCCTGTTTTGGATGCGGCTCTTGGGCGCTTCCGTTGTCTTCGTGGGTCTTCGTCTTTGGCGTAGCTATTCTGTCTATGGGTATCTAATAATGGGAAATTATATTTAGAACTTACTAACTGGAAACAGTCTTTAAAGAATCTTGTGAAGAAATTCTTAAAGTCTAAGTACTAAGTTAATAGGAGTGTGTTAGGAATAGAAGAGCTGTGATTTACCTTTCTCAGCTATTATAACTCAATGATCATGCAACGAGGGCTGATGATGGAAAGTATAGAGAGAATTATTACGCAGATTGATATTTTCAGGGATAAATCAAAGTTAAGGATTCTCAAAATCTGGTATGGTGATAACATTGTATTACTCGTAGACTATGCTGGAGAGAAGTTCATAGTTAAGGATTCGATCAGGGGATGGGGTTTTTATGAATACATTTATATGAAAATTCTCAGATTAGAAGGTTACCCAGTTCCACAACCAATAAACTTCTATCCACTGAGCAAAGCGTCAAACACTGAGTGGGCATATGGGTATTTATCTCGGTATCGGGGGATACTGGTGTATAAATATATCGAGGGTTTTCCTCTTTGCGATGAAGTAGAGGAATGGAGAGTAGTTAAAGCAGTTGATCTTATGAGAAGGCTCCATAATGATAAGAGGCACCAGAGATCAAGGGCGTTCATACCAGATTATGAAAAAATAGAATCCGCACGGTTAAAATATTATATGCGAAAGGTGAACTTGCCAAGTGACTTAAAGGAGCGACTAAATGAGCTTTCCAGAAATTACTTAAGAGAAAAAATAGATTACGTTCTCATTCACGGAGATTTTAGGCCTCACAACCTTATAATCTCCAATAGTGATGAAGTTTACATGATTGATTTGGAAGGAATATCCGACGGAGCTGATAAGTACAAAGACGCGGGAGTATTCTCAGCCGAATGCCAAAGGCTAGGTTTCTTTGAAATAGAGGATATTCTTAAGAAGCAAGGCTATGATACAGAATCCGTTAGATACGTTTTTTATCTGGCGAGGAGAATTCTGGTCCTCCTGAGACATGAGCGGGATATAAAGAGGAAAAAAATGATGATGAATATTTTGCAAGAGAAGCTTAGAGACGCATTGCAGAGGTAGCAAATTGGTTTTTGATTATCATACCATACACTGGACTATTCCTCTTCCATAAAGGCATTCTGCGCAACTCGGAGAATTCCCCCAACAATCAAGCTTATTTGTTTCTCTCAAAGAGCAATATTCTCTTAACTTTCAATCCGGGCCATGAGGGAAATCTAAAATGGTTATTTAGCATATTTCTCAAGGTTTAGTTCACGGAGTTTCTCAGGAGTAGGTCTTCCATCTTTCCAGTTTCTCTCTTTATAGTATTCTTCTAGCATCTTTTCTAACTCAACAACATGTCCTTTAGCTGGTCCTTCAGGCATGGGCTCCTTAACGAGTCTGGCAGGGAGTACATCATATTCTTTTCCATCTCCAAATGATTTATAGTTGAATAATCTTTCAGCATTATATATCCTTTCACCAATTTTGAGGAATTCCTCCGTTGTTAAGTCCCATCCAGTAACCGCAGCTACTTGAGCAGCTAGCTCATCAGCACCATATGCAAAAGTAACGAACTTGCATACAATCATACTATCAAGGGCAGCAAAAGTATCCTGGAAGGTCTTGACCCATTTCCCTTTGCCTTCGGTTGAGAATCTATCGATTAATTCAGGAACTCCAAGGACCTCTGGGGCAATCAGATAGGCTCTTAAGTGGCAGCCTCCTCTGTTACTAGTCGCATATGCAAGACCGTGACCTTTAGCTCCTCTTGGGTCGTAGGCTGGCAGTTCCTGCATTCTGACAACCATCGCCACTTCGGGAGCGCCATATTTTTGAGCTAGTCTTGCGGCACCCTCAGCTAAATCATCTCCTATTCCAGATCTGTAGGCGGTTCTCCATACTAACTCGACTACTGCTCCGGCATTTCCAAACTTTGGCTCTGGTATGCCCATTACCTTATGCTTGGGTATCTTACCCTTTTCATAAAGTTCCATCAAAGTAGCAATGGTTGCGCCCATAGAGATTGTATCTAAACCTAACTCATTGCATAAGTAATTAGCCTTAGTTACAGCATTGAGATCGCTGACTCCACAATCAGCGCCTAGGGACCATACAGTTTCATACTCTGGACCACCCCCCTCATCAGGACCATAAGGAGGCTCCTTAATTCTGGTATATCGACCACATCCTATTGGGCAACCCCAACAAATATCTCTCTCAACCAGGATAGTCTCCGCAATTCTCTCTCCACTCAGAGCCTCCGCCTGTTCAAACACGCCTGTCTGGAAGTTCCTTGTTGGGAATATTCCATGTTGGTTAATTATGTTGACTAAAACTGCAGTACCATATTTTGGCAATGATTCAGAAGTCACTGGGCTCTTCTTAATCTTATCCATAGAATCCGCTAAGACTTCTCTAAACTTTTCCTCATTGGCTATTGGAACCTTCTGATGACCCCTAACAGCTATAGCTTTAAGTCTCTTACTACCGAAGACGGCTCCATGACCGCCTCTTCCTGCGGCTCGTGTCTTATCGGTTATTAATGCAGCTATCTTAACGAGGTTTTCTCCTGCTGGTCCGATTGTGATTGTCTTTATTTCCTTATCTCCAAGTTCCTCACGAATCATATCTGTTGTTTCATAAGTTGTTCTTCCCCACAAATGCTTGGCGTCTCTGATCTCCGCCTCTCCATCATGTATCCATAAGTAAACGGGTTCCTCGGCCCTACCCTCAATGATTATTCCATCAAAACCAGCGAATTTGATCTCGGGACCTACGTTACCTCCAGCTTGGCTATCATGAACAGTATTTGTCAGAGGAGACTTTGTAACTGAGCACCACCTACCACTAGCGGGAGCCCCAGTACCGGTCACGGGTCCAGTAAGAATTAGGATCTTATTCTCTGGGCTTAGAGGATCTACCTTAGGATTAAGTTCTTCAAATAAATAATAAACTCCTAGACCTCTTCCACCAAGCCATTTTCTAAGAATCTCTTCACCAGGAAGGGATTCAACCTTCATTTTCTTCTTGGTAAGATTAACTCGGAGAATCTTGCCCATGTATCCGCCTGGCATTTTCCTCAACCTAATATTTTTGTAGAAATAACAATGGGGGAGAGCACATATAGAATGCATTACCCCGCTTTTTATTTTTTATTTATAAATAAATAAAGAAGCGAAAAAGAACATAGCCCTTATGCGTAATTGCTTATAAAAATAGAAATTTTCTGATACCCTAGTCTTGAGATTTATCACTCTTTAAGCAGAGCCATGTGTATTTTCAGAATTTTTTTCAATACGTTAATGCAATAAAATTCGCTTTCTATTCCATCGCTTGGATAAAAAACATCTATTCCTTCGCTCCTCAGTTCCCTTATTATGGTCCTGAGATTTGGTTTTTTTCTCATTGCATATGAATATGCAAGAAGCGTCCATTTCATTGCTTCCCAGCAATATATATGGGCTGGCTCATAAAGCATCGTTAATAGGAGCCCTCCTAATGCGAGTAGCGTATTCATTACAAAACTTTTAACTATTTCCAACTTATCAACTTCCAAGTTCCCTTTTTCTTGGGGAATTTTCGCTATAATATCTTCCCCAAATAGCAGTTTATAGCTATGTCGGATAGTATACAATACGGCCTTCCTCGGAGCTAATAATTTGCTCATTAATTTATTACTTCCGAAAATTCGTGGGAAATTCCATTTCATAATATCATCTTCGCCGCATACGAATCCGGAGATTTTAATTCCAGTGTTCATGTTTAGGCTCCAAAGCATCTTTGAAAGAAATCCCTCACCAAATTGTGGATTAGTTTTCACTGAGAGAAGGTAAAGTTTTTTCCTAGCTTTTGAAATTAGTTCTTCTGGAGTATTTCTAGATACTATGAAAAGTAAGTCTACATCAGAATTCTTTCTTGCCTCATTTCGTGCGAAGCTTCCGAATAACACTATGCTTTTTATTTTATCTTTACCGATAATACTCTCCACAATTCCTCTCGCAACATGTATATACCTTTTTACGCTTCGAATCCTGATCACCAAATAGCCTGAATGCAATACTAATAAATTCGTGCCTTTGAGTAATTTAGGAGTTTGCTATAGAGCCTAGTGGGTGATGCAGCTTGATAAGAGGAATACTATTCGATTTTGGAGGGGTTTTGACAGAGACTTGTTGGGATACGGAAATGATCATACGTATAACGTATAACACATTGGTGGAGAACGGAGCACAACCCCCAGATAACTTCTTTGAAATAATGGATAAGGTTATGGAGGAGAGGCATAAAAGGGTTTTAAAAACGATGATTGAGGAGACGATGGAGGACATTATCTGGGAAACGCTAGAGAGATGCGATATGAATGCTGATGCGGTGCTTGTGAAGAAGATTCTTGAAAGAATTGAAGAGGCTCCATTTTGCAAAATGAGGAAGGAAACTCCTAGGGTTATAAGGGCCTTAAAGAGCATGGGGTTCAAGCTTGGGGTTGTCTCAAATGCACCTAGCACGTTTCCAAGAAAAATCCTTAGGAAGCACGGTTTATTAAAGTATTTTGATGCTGTGATAATATCCTGTGAAGTCAAGTATAGAAAGCCAGCGGCAAAGATTTTTCAGATTGCTCTAGAGAAGTTAGGATTAAGACCGAGGGAAACAATTTTTGTAGGAGATGTTAAGGAAATTGATATCTATGGGGCAAAGAAGCTGGGAATGATAACTGTTCTTATGAAATATGGTGACCCAGACTGGAAAAAGAGGGCAAATTACTTAAAGAAGATTCTCCCGTATAATGAGGATCCAGACTTTGAAATAGAGAACCTTGAAGAGCTCTTAGATATTGTAAAACAATTAATATCCTCAAAAAAGGATTAGAAGCTTGCTTTGGGTAATGAACTCTCTTGTAAAATTCATTCTACCCTATAAGTATTACCCATCAGGTTTTTCTTTACGTGGTTTAATTTGTGGTGAATATCCATACATAATCATTTTCGTATATTAACCTATAATGGGGAGATGATAGAAACGCCTGCAAATCCACTTTAATAGGCTTCATCCACCATTCATACTCCGCACCATACAAGATCATACTTCGTGTTATTACCAAATAACAATCCATTGGTGGTGGCTCATTAGGATCAGGAATTTTCATCGCATATGCTGGGAAGCCAGTAATGTATTCAGCCATCGCTCTCATTCTTAGATCGGTTATAATGGGCTTCATGGGTTGTTTAGACAACCATTTTAAAGCCTCGTACTCCTGAGGATAATACTGCATATCAAATCCAAAAACATAATCTGGTGGTGGATAAGCGGTTATTACAAGGAAAACTAAGAGAAGGATAATTATAGTTTTTCCAGTCTTACTCTCCTTATACGTTAATGTGGCGGATATTGTGAGAGCTGGAAGAAGGATCCCTAGATGCCTAGAGACTGGAAGTGCGGGGCCAACAATAAGCAGGCTGAATAAGATTGAGAGTCCGATAGCAATTATCCAGCTCTTTATAAAGTCATGATTCTTTGTAATATTAACAGCTCCCAAAATGCTGAGTATTAAGTTAGGTAAATAAAACAAAATTATGTTAAGGGAGAACTGGTGCTGAGTTGAAGGCACGCCGTAAAGAGAAAAATATAAAAAAGTTCCACTGATGATGGCCAGAGACATTATTATTTTTCCTTTATAACCAAAAAAATTTATAGGAAGCTTTATAGGAAGGCTCGGGAGTTTTAAGAAGATGATTACACATAGGAAGAAAGTAATGATAAAAGATCCTAATATTATGGGGTTCCATATCCATGGGGGCAGATGTATCAGGGCGTATTTTAGAGTACCACAGCGGTAAAACCATATCAGGGAACTAATTAGATAAAATAACCAAGATAAGAGGAATTTCCACTCGCCTTTTCTCAATAGGGCGAATGCGTAGATAAGAGTCGTTAGGAGAAAGAGATAAGTGATGAGTGGGTGAGAGAGAAGAAGAAGCGGAAATAAGATAATGGATAGTGCATATTTTCTCCTGATAATGAGTAATGATTCTATAATATATAGGAGAACGGCTAATGCTTCTGGGAAGAAAACATTCTCGGCAAGCAGGAATATGTTGGAGGAGGAGAGGAGAGCACCCGCTATAATGGATACCTTATTATTCTTCGTCACTTCTCTCGCTAGAAAGAATGTGGCCAAAGCGATTAAGAATGTGTTAATAGAAGCAGTCAAGGCAGCAGCAAAGGGAGTTGTTATGCCTAA
>JAHKLG010000085.1 GCA_029856625.1 Candidatus Njordarchaeota archaeon
AATTATAGCTGAGCAATATTCAAATATCAAGATAGATAAGATATTGACAGCTGCAGTAGATGGATTGCCTTTTGCCGTCTTATTAGGTGATGAGTTAGATGTCGATGTAGTTTATACTAAGAGAGAGAAGGAAGTAGGAGTTAAGGAGTATATCGAGGAGTATTATATTCCCGGGGGTTCCGGGATTAGATTGAGTATATATCTTCCTAAGAATGCTATTAGGCCTAAGGAGCATGTGTTAATAGTAGATGATATTATTCGTACAGGAGAAACCCAACGAGCGTTAATTAATATAGCTATGCGTAGAAAAGCTATAATAGTCGGCGTACATGTTCTTATAGCTATTGGAGATAAGTGGAAAAAGAATGTTCCAAAGAATATTCCAGTACGATATTTTGTGAAAGTGTCAGAACCCGTAATTAGCTAGAAAATTTACTCATAGCATGGCTCCTTAGTTCATTTGATACATGATCCAATACTTCTCCAAAAAAAGCAAGTGTATCAAGGAAATTGGAATCTAATTTGTCCATATTCTCTTCTAAGAAAATTAATATATCATCGCGAATATCCGACCAGATAGCAATAATGATTAGTAGTAACTTAATTAGCTCGTAAAATTTAATTATAGTTTTACTTTTCATCGACCCCGCCTCTAGTGTTCTAAAGAAAATGCTCATAGAGGTATATAAAGAATCAAAATCAGATTTTGGAGCAAAGATAATAAAGAAGGAGAAAGGAATCCCTCACTTTCTTATTGTTCTGCTTTTCCCTCTGAGGATTCTTTCTCCTCCTCTTTTTCAAGTTCTTCTAGTTGTTTCTCAATTTCTTCTACGTTTATCTCTTCGGGTGATGGTGTCTGAACGAGAGCCCATCCTATCCATGTAAATATCACGCCGCCTAATAGTACTAACGCTAAAATCGGGAGAAATAGCACCCAGTATAATGGAGGCACTGGGATTGTATTCCACAACATTGACCATCCAGTTAGATTTACCTCCCCAAAGATCGGTGCCAGAATACCCCAAAGTATATATAAGATCATGACGATTATTGATGCGAGCATAAAAACGGCTCCTAATATTTTTTCTCCACTCGGCATCAGACCTCACCTATTTTCCTAAACCTATGCACAAAAACATTATTTCATTTTTAAATCTTGACAGAATGATCATCTTTATGCTTTTATTTGTATGATCTTTTTCGCTTCCATTGATTGTAATGCTGCTTCGCATGTCTTTAATGCTATTAATCCATCCATTCCCATCACCAAGGGTCTATCTTCGCCGATTATAGTTTTGACAAAATTGCGATCTTGGCTCATTAAAGGTTCCTCATAAGGGATATTGGGCGCACATATACCCTCCTCACTCAGTATCGTAACTTTATGGATACTATAGTCAATCACGAAGACGGCTTTTGATCCCGTGATTTCCATACGTCGTATCTTATATGGGGTTAGCCAATTTGCCTCTATTAATGCAGAAATAAATTCTTTTTCAGACCCATATTTTAGGAATATCGCAACATAGTCCTCATAATCATGTGCAATCGCTCCGCCACTTGCATACGCCATCAATGGATTCGTTTCAAGAATATATCTAATCAAGTCTATATCATGTATCGCAAGGTCTCTGATCACACCCACATCATGCGGTCTATTAGGCCATAAGCTCGTTCTCTTTGCAGAAACCACAAGAGGCCTTCCAATTTTTGTCAAATTCTTTTTTACATATCTTGTTGCTGGACTATAGCGGAGAAGAAAACCCACCATTAAAACAAGTTTATTCTCTGCTGCTATCTTGACCAGTTCTTCAGCTTGTTTTGAGTTTTCTGTCATTGGTTTCTCTACCAGAACATGCTTTCCAGCCACTAAAGCTTGCTTAGCCTGCTCATAGTGAAGCTTAGTAGGGGTTGCTAAAATTATACCTTCTACGGAATCCTTCTCCAAAATCTCCTCATATTTCGTAGTCCATTTATGGCCAAAACGTTTTGCGATTAATTTTGCCCTATTTTCATTGATATCAACGACATAAACCTCATTGATAAGTCCCTCCGCTCTTAGAAAGGCCAATACCCGAGCATGATTCTGCCCCCAGCCGCCTACTCCTACTATAGCTATACCAGTCAAACGGGAACCTCCTAAATAGCCTCTGAGAATCGTAATGCCTTATTTACTATATTTAAATCTGCGATTTTAAAAAGGAGGAAAAAGGGTAATTCTCACTTTATATAGCCCAGCTCTTTGAGCTTTTCAATGATTTTTTCAGCACCTTTTTCAGGAGACTCTCGTTCGCTATCAAAAATAACCTCCGGATTCAATGGTTCTTCATATGGATCATCGATTCCTGTCATATGCTTAATTTCTCCTCGTAAAGCTTTTTTATACAAACCCTTAGG
This sequence comes from Candidatus Njordarchaeota archaeon, assembly GCA_029856625.1. Classification (GTDB taxonomy): domain Archaea; phylum Asgardarchaeota; class Njordarchaeia; order Njordarchaeales; family Njordarchaeaceae; genus Njordarchaeum. The sequence goes on from JAHKLG010000085.1 coordinate 2,398, forward strand.
ATCCCTTTTCATAACAGTCTCCAGTGAACATTTAACATAAACTTCTATAAAGTCTCCAATCTCTCTCCTGGCGAAATTCCTTATCGAGCGGTAAGGTGATACGAATGCAGCTATTACAAATACTCCATTCCTAGCAAGCAATTTACTCACATATATTACTCTCCTAAGATGTCTCTCACGATCCTCTCTAGTAAATCCAGCCTCTGGGCTTAACCATTTCCTAACTTCGTCCCCATCTAATACCTCTACTTTATACCCCATATTCCTTAACTTGCGTTCTAATACTCTAGCTAACGTCGTTTTCCCAGAGGCTGGCAAGCCAGTTAGCCAGATGACGCACCCTCTTTCACGCATTTTTACACCTCAAAAAGTGAATGACCATCCATATCGTTTGGGGTTGGGATACCAAAGAGATCCAAAATGGTAGGAGCTACGTCAAAGATGTTAACTAAATCAAATTTCTTTCTCTCGATTGTTTCCTGGGGATCATAAATTATCAAAATGCCATCCCAATCGTGAACTGCATCATCTGGACCTTTATCGTTCTCCGGAAGGTAAAAGGTTCCATAACCCACTGTTCCCGCTGATCTCCAATAAAGATTATCAAAATATACAAAGAGATCTGGCGGATCCCCCTTCATTATAGGGAATAAATCTTCTGGCTTGTATACCTTATTATCCATATGTCTTCCCTCGGGATCTTTTATTTTCTTAAAATCTTCAATTAGCTGTTCACGAACATCCTCGTAGTCTTTAGGATCAATAATACCATTTGGCTCTCTGTTCTTGATGTTAATAAATACCCTCGCATAGTAGCCACCCCAGCCCCATGCAATTGTCCTGTCCCAGTTTATGTTTGCTTTTGCGAGATCTGTTCCCGGCTCCGGCTCTTTTTTGAATTCTAGATAACCTTGCTCGGCTAACCATTCATTTATTACAAATGCTCCTTTCATCCTTTTAGCTCCATGATCTGATGCTATGATGACTATGGTCTCGTCATCTACTAATTTTAAGAGTCTTCCAACGCGTTCATCGATGTATTCATAATATTCTGGAATTACGCTCTCGAATTCGTTTCCTGGTTGATATAAGTGGTGATTCTTATCAAAGAATTTCCAGAAAGCATGCTGTACTCGATCAACTCCAATTTCAACAAACATGAAGAAATTCCATTTCTTCTCTTTAAGCAAAAATTCGATGATATTAAAATGCTGCTCCGTCATCATGTATAGTTCTTTAAGCAATTTCTTTCTCTTCTCTGTTCTAAATTCCACGTCAAATATATACTTTCCAAAGTATTTTTCTATTTCCATCTTTAATTCATTGGGATAAGTGTACTGTTTCTCAGGTCCAGGGGTTATGAAGCAGGATATCCATAGTCCATTTATTTCTTTTGGAGGATAACCTGGAGGAACACTCACTACAATCGATTTGAGACCATGACGTCCGAGTATATCCCAGATCGCTGGTTCCTTAACTGAACGAGAACTTACGATATAGAAATCGTTATAGGTTCCCCTTTTTCTATGTCGAAAACCATACATACCAAGCTTTCCAGGATTCTTTCCAGTCACCATCGAAGCCCAAGCAGGAATAGTTATCGGTGGATGCGTAGATCTTAGCCGACCATAGGCACCGTTTTGCATAAGAAAAGAAACATTCGGCAAGTTTTTTCTAAACTTTTTAAATACAAGCTCTGGAGGTGCCGCATCCAGCCCTATCAGAAGCACTTTTCTGCCCATAGTTATCATCCTCACTCTACAAATGGATTATTCCATTTCAAAATAACTTCCGCGACCTCTGGTCTCATCATGTATGCCGGCGGTTTCTTTCCCTGCTTGATCATCTCTCTTATCTTTGAACCACTGAAGCGTATCCTATATTCATCTCCATGTGGGCAAGTCTTCTCATTAACGATTCCTCCGCATTTACGACAATAGAAAAACTCCCTAAAGAAAATAGGAGTGATGCCAAGATCAGGAAATTCCTTAAAAATCTCATGTGCTTCATAGGGTCTATAGTAATTTCCTACACCAGCATGATCTCTTCCTACAACAAAATGTGTACAACCAAAATTTTTCCGAATGATAGCATGAAAAATAGCTTCACGAGGCCCCGCATATCTCATCCATGTTCGGAGTACAGCCAGCACAGCAACCTTTTTTGGATAATAATGAGAAAGCAGAACCTCATATGCTTTAAGAATGACTTCATCCTTGAAATCTCCCGGCTTCTTCTTACCTATAAGTGGATTAATGAAAATTCCATCCGCAAAAGCTAATGCTGTTTTCTGGATGTATTCATGTCCAAGATGAGGCGCATTTCTTGTTTGAAAACCAACAATCGTTTTCCATCCCATCTCCTTAAAAAGCACGCGCGTCTCTGCGGGATAAAGAGTATATCTTTCAAAAGGATTTGGTGGTTCGTTTAGCAACTCTATTTTACCACCCATTAATAACTCCTTCATTTGATATACTCTGAAGACACCAGGATGTTTCTTGTCGCGTGTCTTAAATACTCTCTCTGCGAATTCGTCCTTTTTATACCCATAGATTTCCTCAATGTATAAAATTGCTAAAGGTCGCTTATTAGTATCAACTAGAACCACATCATCACCCTCTTTTAAATCAATAATCTCAGCTGGATCAACATCTAAGACTATTGGAATAGTCCATGGCAGATCATTTGCGAGGCGCATCTCATATAAAACATTAAGAAAGTCCTCTTGAACCATGAAACCCTCTAAGGGACTAAAAACACCCCGTGCTATATTAACTAGATCAACAGCAATATCATCACTTACAGTGATAAGAGGCATTTCCTTAACTTCGCTTAATAAGCGTTCTCTTCTTCTTCCAGATATAACTCTATTAATGAGCCGGCCTCCATGCGGCCTGGGTATCATTTCTTTTTCCCTCCTAGTCCAAGTACCCAAGAGCTTTAAGCTTTCTCTTTATCCGCTCAACATCCTCGGGCGTAAAGGGTTCCTCGCTTTTTGCAGCCTCATGCATAGCTACTATCTCCCTAAGTACGTAAGTTACATAGTCAGAAACGGAGGTGAAGCCCGTATCTTTAATTAAATTCTTAATACGGTTATACAGAGTTACAGGAATAGAAACTGTTGTATATTTTTTTCGTTGAGCTTTAGCTTTTAGCTCCTTCGAATTCGGGATAATATCCTTAGACATATTCACACCGGTATAATTAATAATTATGCATTATTAATGAATTATCATTACAGTATGAAGACAGCATAATTAGAAATTAAAAAACTTAGCTATCTCATACCCAGCATTTAAATCAAACCACTATTTTAATCAGTGATTAGAGGCTTAGCAATAGCTAACGTGAGAATAATTATAAGAATTCTGAATTTTGCTAAGAAATTATTTATAGCATTCAGAAAGATAATTGGAAGATTTATCTCAATGCTAAGAAAACAGTTTAAATTAGACTATTTCTAATTAGTGACTCCCCTAACATACCCTAATTATTATTAGATACGCATGAGTTAAGACAGAATATCGAAGAGAGAACTCTACCGTTATCAAGGAATCTAAAGTTAAGAACTTAAGAGATTCCTATTCTATGCCTAAAGGGAAGGTGTTTCTAGTTAGTAAGTTCTAAATATAATTTCCCATTATTAGATACCCATAGACAGAATAGCTACGCCAAAGACGAAGACCCACGAAGACAACGGAAGAGCCCAAGAGCCGCATCCAAAACAGGGATGAAAAAGCAATCAAAACTCTCAACAGAATTTAGACAAGAGTATTGAACGCCAATGACGGGGTTATCCCAGAGGCAGCCAAGCCCGCGGGATGTGGCCCGTGGCGTGCGGGCTGAAGCCCCGATGAGCTGGGTGCCTAGGCGGAGCGTCTCC
>JAHKLG010000086.1 GCA_029856625.1 Candidatus Njordarchaeota archaeon
ATGCCGGCGAGGACATCTCCCGTCCCACCAACCGTCATTCCTGGATTTCCAGTTGTATTGTATTTTACCTGTTCACCATCCGATATAACATCGATGTGACCCTTCAGTACTATTGTTGTCGCTGTTTCCTTAGCCTTCTTTTTTACAATTTCTCCTCGCTCTTTAAGAGTTTTAGGACATTTTATCTTGAAGATCTTGTAGAATTCTCCATCATGTGGCGTTAAGATTATGTTTCCCGTCTTAGGAATATTCTTTATAGAAAGACCCTTAAGCGCATCAGCATCTATTACGAGAGATCTTTTGTTCTCAGAAAAATATCTTATGAGTTCATTTGAGATACTAAGCACTTCTTCCTTCACACCAATACCTGGGCCTATTAGGATAGTGTCAAAACGACTTATAAACTCGGGATCTTTTAGAATCCTAACATTTTCGTGATTTAGAAATGATCCTTTGAGCTTCTTAACTATAAGATTAGGAGAGAACCCCCTAATAATGTCCGCTACCGAAGATGGTGCTGCTATCACTACTACGTCAGCTCCTGCTCTCAAAGCCGCTAAACCCGCTAATGCCGGAGCCCCCGAGAAATCTTCACTACCACCGATTATTAATATCCTACCAAAATCACCCTTATGAGCCCAGTCTTCTCGTCTTATAAGCTTCTTTATCCTTAAAACATCCCCAGGCCCAACGAATTCTTCGGCTTCTGGAGGAATTCCTATATTTGTGACTATGATTTCCCCTCCTACTTCTTCGCTCAGCCCTTTCTTTATTCCATGGAAAGTTACTGTAATATCGGGTTTAATGACTGGCCCTTGCACTCTTCCACTATAACAATCAAGTCCACTAGGCACGTCAATTGAGATTACATGTACCCCCTTTCTTTGCTTTACGCTATTTATCAAGTTTATAGCTTCCGCAAATAATCCTCTGACTGAACCCCTGAGCCCTACGCCTAGGATGGCATCGATGATAATATCTGCTTCCTCTAAATATTGTTTAATATTAGTAAGCTCTGTAGAATCTTTCGCCTCAAATAGCTTAATAGATAACCTCATTCTTTTCAGTACTTCGGCGTTTTCTCTAGCAATTGTTGATTTTATATAAGCCACTCTCCCGAGCAAGATTACTATGACTTCATAACCGTAGCTGGCGAGATGTCTTGCAGCAACAAAGCCATCTCCCCCATTGTTCCCTAGTCCTGCAATTACCACTATCCTTTTCTTGTCTGGAAATCTCCTTCTTATAACGTCAGCAACAGATTTGCCGGCATTTTCCATCAGTAATCTAGTATCAATCCCCAGGTATCTTGCATTAATATCCAGCGCGTACACGTCGTCTGGTTTTAATACTCTCATCGCTCTCCCCTCGAATTCGGATTTATATATGGATTATGCCCAGATTTTGTTTTAGTTTTCGTGGGATGATGATGCGAACAGCCAGCGAAAAAGATGAGCGGAAAAGTAGCACTGACCACCTCCCATATGAACAATCATTATTTATACATAAATTGTTAGAGAATCATTGAAAACTCACTCACTCTACGGCTTTCTATTCTGGTGAAGAATAATGAGTACTGAGAGAAGGAGAAGAAGAGTAATTATTATGGGAGCTGCTGGAAGAGATTTCCACAACTTTAACGTATTCTTTAGGAATAATCCCGATTACGAAGTTATTGCATTCACTGCCGCTCAGATCCCTGGGATTGCTGGTCGTAAATATCCCCCAGAACTCTCTGGGCCTTTATATCCTGAAGGTATCCCGATCTATCCTGAAGAGCAACTACCAGAGTTAATCAGAAAGTATAACGTAGATCTTGTAGTGTTCTCTTATAGTGATGTTTCCCATCAGTACATAATGGAAAAAGCCGCAATAGCTCAAGCTAATGGGGCTAGCTTCATGTTACTTGGCCCTAATGATACCATGCTAGAAGCTGAAGTTCCCGTTATCGCCGTTGGAGCCGTTAGAACTGGATGTGGTAAATCAACAGTTAGCAGAAAAGTGGCTAAAATCTTAAAGGCTAAAGGCTTAAAGGTAGTAGCGGTTAGGCACCCTATGCCCTATGGTGATTTAAGAAAACAGATTATCCAGAGATTCGCGTCATTCGATGATCTTGATAGATATGATGTCACCTTTGAAGAGAGAGAAGAATATGAACATTACATAGAAAATGGGTTTGTAGTTTATGCTGGTGTAGATTATGAAAAGATTCTGCAAGAAGCACAGAAAGAAGCTGATATAATACTATGGGATGGTGGTAACAACGATTTCCCATTCTACAAACCAGATCTATTCATTGTCGTAGCTGATGCGCTTAGGCCTGGCCATGAGTTAACTTACTGGCCGGGTTCTGTTAATATCAGAATGGCGGATGTGGTGGTTATTAACAAAGTTGTTGAAGCCGATCTTCGCTCAGTAAAACAAGTGGAAGAAAACGTTAGGAGGGTTAATCCTGAGGCAAGGATCATCTTAGGAGCTTCTACATTATACGTAGAACAACCCGAATTAATAAAAGAAAAACGAGTGATTGTAGTGGAGGATGGTCCAACAGTATTACATGGAGAAATGTCCTATGGAGCGGGTTATGTAGCTGCTCTTAGATACGGTGCTAAGGAGATAGTAGATCCAAGAAAATGGGTTAAGCCTGGAACTGATTTAGCAGAAGCTTATAATAAATACAAACATATGGGGCCTGTCTTACCGACTCTAGGCTATACTGAGAAGGAGAAGAGGGAACTTGAAGAGGTAATTAATGCAATAGATGCTGACACTGTAATAAGCGGCACTCCAATTGATTTGTCAAGAGTATTAAAGGTTAACAAACCTATTGTCAGAGTTCGTTATGAATTAGTGGAGGTCAGTACTCCTACACTAGAGCAAATTATTGACGAGTTCTTAGAAAAACATGGTTTAAAATGATGTTATAAGTTGTTTTCCATTCCTAATACGGAATTTAAACTACTAGTTGCTCCTCTCATATACTAATTTTTTCTTTAACACTCTTGACGTTTTCCTTAATACCACAGAAAAACGGGAGAAATTCTAAATAATATCTAAGAATACCTCATAACGCACATTATCATCGCTAATGGAGATCGATCTATCTTGATAACGAAGAAGAATTCCAGCGAATAATAGTAGGATACTTGAAATGTAATGCCCAGACAAGCGTCGATCTTATTTACTCACTATTCTATGAGTATCATTGTACCGTTAGTGTTATCAGAGCAGGAATTATTTCTATCCATAAAGTCGATTTCCAAAAGCGAAAGATCATGTGACTAAATCTTCACACATCGCAAAAGATATATTATTTATGGTGACTAAAGACTAGATTCTATAGTTCATTAGAAGCACCCCGATTAAAAAAGATCATTTAGAATTTTCCATCAAGTACTTTATAGTCTTGGTGAGGCTTATTGTCGCGATTTCAGCCAAAACTAAAAGAAAAGAGATGGGATCCGAAGAAAGAAGAGAGCCTTATAGAAATATGGGAGCGGGAGGGACTCTATCGATTTAAGAGAAATTCGAAGAAACCCATCTTCTCGATAGACACACCTCCACCTTATGCCAGTGGAACACCTCATATAGGATTTGCCGTGCATTATAGCCAGATAGATATGATTGCACGATACATGAGAATGCAGGGATTCGAAGTTCTATTCCCAATGGGCATTGATCGTAATGGCCTTCCCGTAGAGGTTCAGGTAGAGAGGTTGTATAAAATAAGAATGTACGAAACACCTAGGGAGAAATTTCTCGAACTGTGCCGTGAACTCCTTGATAGATATGAAAGGGAGATACTGGAGATTTCAAAAAGATTAGGATTTAGTATGAATTCATTTGATCCTAAAGAAATCTATCGGACGGATTCCCCTGAATATCGTAGAATTACTCAAGCCACTTTCATCGAATTATTTAAGCGTGGGCTTATTTACGAAGATGAGAGACCTAACAATTGGTGCCCTCGCTGTAGAACAACTTTGGCTGACGCGGAGGTAGAATACCAAGAGGAAGAAACTCGATTAGTATATATCAAATTCAGAGTTAAAGAGACTGGTGAGGATCTGATTATTGCTACTACAAGACCAGAACTGCTCGCTGGATGTGCTGCTGTTCTTGTACATCCAGATGACGATCGATATAAACATCTCCATAATAAACATGCTATCGTACCTATCTATGAAAAAGTAGTCCCGATCATTGCTCATAAGGAAGCTAATCCAGAGTTTGGTACAGGAGTAATGATGCTTTGTTCCTTTGGAGACTATACCGATATTCGATTATTTAGAGAGCTAAGATTAGAGCCCGTTAAAGTTATTACTGAAGATGGTACCTTATCAGAAGCTGCTGGTAAATACAGAGGATTATCTGTTAAGGATGCGAGAAATAAAATAATTGAGGATCTTAAGAAGAAGGGTCTTCTTGTTAAGGAAGAGAGAATTACCCATAAGATCCCTGTTTGTTGGCGTTGTAAGACACCCATCGAGTTCATTGTAATGAAAGAATGGTATCTCAAGCAGCTAGATTTTATCGATAATTTAAAGGACATCTCTAACAAAATGCGATTTTTCCCGCCAGAGAATAAAAGGATTCTCGATAATTGGCTTAATTCGGTGACAACGGACTGGCCAATTTCTAGAAGACGATATTATGGCACTGAAATACCGTTGTGGTACTGTGAAAATTGTGGAAATATTATTATTCCCGAGCCAGGAAAATATTATGTGCCATGGAGAGACCCCCCACCTATTAATAAATGTCCTAAATGTGGTTCCACAAAGTTTAAGGGCGAAACGCGTACCTTTGACACATGGTTTGATAGCAGTATTTCACCTTTATACATCTCTGGGTATCTGAGAGATGAAGATTTCTTTAAAGAAGTATTCCCAGTAAGCTTAAGACCTCAGGGCAAGGAAATCGTCAGAACGTGGTTATATTATACTATTTTGAGAGTTTACCAATTAACGGGCAAACCAGCATTCAAATATGTCTGGATATCTGGTTTGGTCATGGATGCAAAGGGCAGAAAAATGTCTAAATCGCTTGGTAACATTGTGTATCCTAAGCCGCTCATAGAAAAATATGGAGCGGATGCACTTAGATTATTCGGAGCTTGTGAAGCAATGCTTGGAAGCGATATCCGTTTTTCAAAGAAAAAAGTTGAAGGCATGGCGAAATTTATCCAGAAACTTTATAGTATAGCTAGATTTGTTTCAATGTTCCCTGAGCCCAGCAAAGATGAAATTGAGTTGATAATGACTGATAATTGGATATTAGCTGAAACAAATCGCGTAATTGAAATTGTCAAAAAACACTATGATCAATTAGACTTCTTTGGAGCAAACTTCGTGAAGACCTTTGCTTGGGAAGTTTTTGCTGACCATTATATAGAATTAGTGAAATCACGAGCCAATGGCGTTATTGGAGATGAGAAGAAGCAAAAAGCTGCTTGGTGGACATTACATAGCGTATTGAAGACAATACTAAAACTTCTCGCACCCGTTACACCATTCATAACGGATTATATCTATAGGGAGTTATACGGCAAGACAATACACCTTGAGAAATTCCCATCGCCAGAGAAATACGATCCATCTCTCCTTAAATATACTAAGCTAATAATGGAAGTCAACTCATTAATTTGGAAGGCTAAAAGGGAAAAGGGCTTATCTCTAAAAAGTCCAATCAGAAAAGTATATATTCCTAAAGACCTCCAAGGATTCGAGATGGATCTAAAAGGAATGCATAAGATAAAGGAGATTATTTATGGGGAAATAGGTGATGACGCATTAATTTTAGAAGGGACTCGCGTAAAAATAGGTATTGTTTTTTAATACTAATTTTTCACGCAGAGAAGATTTTTCTCTTATTGCTCCGAACTTAAAGGATTCATCATCTCCTCAGAGATCACCTCCCTCTTCATCGCACACTGAGGATTGTGATTCTTATACCTATTCCTCACTATCTACTTTATGATGTGATTAGGAACAAAGTGCTAATAACTTTTCTCGCTTAGTTTATGCATTATTCCACATCTTATGCAAAGATAATATTGTTTCTTTGAAGTGATTACTTTGAAGAGCCTGTAATTATTGCATCTTGGGCATTTCTTATTTAAAAGACGAATAGATCCTTGTTTAGGTAAGTAATATTTTTTACCGCAATTGTCACAGCGTACTATTCGCCAGTTTATAAGATAGATAAGATTTCCACCACATTCGCATTTTCCTACCGTATTCTTTTCTTTTTCCTCTTTA
>JAHKLG010000087.1 GCA_029856625.1 Candidatus Njordarchaeota archaeon
GGTTGTGAAGTATGGGAGAAGAAGTTGGAGAAGTTGTATTCGTGAGAAGAGCTTCTGGTCTCGTAAGAGAAGTAGGCCCATTTACAGCTCTCTCTATTGTTCTATGCCACGTTATCGGAGGTGGTATTAACAAGTTCTCAGTTACAGCCTCCGTAGCCTACCCTGGTGCAAACGTCCCAGTAGCCTTCATTGTAGCAGGTATACCCACGATTCTGCTAGGTATCGTAATCGCCCTGATGGCTATAGCGATGCCTCGAGCTGGTGGCGACTACATCTATATAACGAGAGTTCTGGATCCAACAATTGGTTTCCTTGCTTCATGGGCCTTCTGGTATACCGAGGCAGTTAGCTACGGAATAATTGCATATGCCGATGTGGAGTTCTGGGGCTTATCTCTATGGATTGCTGGAGTAGCTCTGAAGAATCCGGCTTTAATAAGTACGGGTCTTGTCTGGATGAATGAGGCTTGGGCTAAGGCTGTAGGTGGTGCAGTTCTAGTAACTATCTTCCTCATAATTGGACTACTGGGTCTAAGATTATATGCCACAATTATGAATATTCTGTTGATTATACCTGCTATCGGTAGCCTATTCATGATTGCGGCATTCGCCTCTGGAATGGGTGCAGCTCAAGCAATGTGGGAGGAAGTTTTTGGTGCAGGAACGTGGGACGCGGTATTCAGAATAGCTAGGAACTATGGTTGGTCAGAGAAAGTATACGGAATGGGTGCTAGCTGGACGGCGACAATGCAGGCAACAGTACCTGCTACATGGGCTTACATAGGATTTACAGCTACAGCTTTCGTTGGAAGCGAGGTAAGAGAGCCGAGCAAGAGCTTCATGGTTGGAATTGCTTTAGGTAGTACTATAATTGCGGCCTATTACATCTTCATAAGCTGGGCCGTTTATGCGGCATACGGTAACTTCGTAAGTGCTTATACGTATCTCACATCTCAGTCATCTCCTTTATATAGCGATCCAGCGAAATGGGCTGCAGCTCAAGCAGATCTAAAAGCTGCTCTTGGTATGGATCCACCAGTTAGCATCTTGCCTCTATATGCAGCTATACTCTTCCATAGGATGCCTTGGGCCGCCTTCATATGTGCTATTACTGGTGCGATGTGGTTAATGAATGATATTCCCGCGTTCCTATTGGTATGTAGCAGAACCGTCTTCGCCTGGGCTTTCGACAGATTCTTCCCAGAGTTCTTCGCAGCTGTAAACAGATACCACAGCCCATGGGTTGCTGTAATCTTCACAAGCATAGTAGGTTACATTTCCGTGCTCGGTAGCTACTGGAACATTGAAGCCCTGCTAGTAGATACTACCGTCTTAGCAATATTCAGATACCTCTTCGTGGCATTGACCGGTATGATGTTCCCATTCAGAAGACCAGATATCTACGAGAAAGGACTTAAGCTCGAGATTGCGGGTCTACCGTTAATAACAATACTTGGTTGGATAGCCTTCACATGGTGGACATACATCTTCTGGTTCACATCAACTACGCTAGAGGCTGTAGGTATCCTAGTCTACATGATCTGGGAAGGTCTCGGAATGTTGATATTCGCTGGCTACTACATCTACAATATTAGAAGAGGCATTGATGTATCCACAATCTACCGGGAGATCCCACCAGCATAAGCTCTTTTCACTTCCTCTTTTTTGATTCTTTTTCTATGTAGTCTAGAAGATTTTTGATGAAGTTATAATTTGTTAAAACGCTGTCTTTTTCTTCTTCTAGGTGTTTATGTTTTTCCCAGAATCTCCACTTATAGAAGAGATATATAACTCCCAAAACAATTACTAAGCCTTCTTTAACCTTCTTCATTGCAGCTACGGCTCTAGCTATATTATCTTTTGTCGCTGATCCAATGATTATCCAATCCTGGTCTTTAAGATTTAGCAGATATGGTCTTTTTTTGTCTTTAGGAGATCCTTCAGCTATTGCTTTGAGATTATTTTTTATGGGGGAATTCATGAGCAGCTTTCTTATTAGTTCTAGTTTCTTTGTGTCGCCACGTCTCAGAATCTCATCTGGTACATTCGCGTAGAATGCCCAACTATCTACTTCTTCCCCCGTGAATTCTGCACCAAAATTCTTTAGTAGTGGATTTATTATTTCTGGTTTTCCAACGGGTCTGGTGACGAGTAAAATTCCTCCCTTATGTACCCACTTTACTATGTTTCTAATTTCTTCTTCATCGAATTCATAGCCAGGAGAGATTATCATGAGAATATCTAGGTCCTCTAGATCCTCTTCTTTTATTGCTTCTTGGAGAAAATAAACATCATATTTTCGCTCCATTGCTAGCCATTCTGCAAAATCTATAACGTCGGTTACTCCCGTTACAACAGCTTTAAAGTGCCATGCATCGATTCCTACTTGGATTCTTTTATCCTTATTCATTCTCATCACTCTTAATTACGGGTTCCACAATCCAGTATTTGCCCAATAACCAGGGTTTTCTAACTATTCGCACATTTGCGTAATCTATATGCCATGTCTTGAATCTTAGATCCTTGGGTTTTTTGCCATCCTTTTTAGCATACTCAATAAGCTTATTTATCAGGCCCTGATTAGCTCTTCGTAAGTTCTCGTCGCATTTTTTCACACCCCCTCTCTTCTTCTGTTTTAATGCTTGTATATCCGTTCTGACGTAGTAATCTAGGATTAAGTAGGCGTTTGGTAATATAACTAAGAACAGTAGAAGGAATGGATACGAGAACACTATTGTGAAAATAGCAAGTCTAGTGAACTCTATTAGTACCACGGAGCCAAACAAAATAAGAACCCCTGTAATCGCTAGAATTTTTAGAATCGTAGCGATCTTTATTCTTCTCATTAGACCCTTCTCCCTAACTAGAATAGAGACCAGTCGATCACCCTCCCTCCTTATAATTCTTAGCTCCTCTCTAAGTCCTCTAACCCCAGTCTTTAATAACATGCGTTCTAGTTTCTCGGGATCAGTTATCTTTAAGTCTCGTAACATGTCAATCTTTATTATAGTATCTATTAGAAGCTCATAGTTAATGCTGTCTCTTCCCTTTTTTCTTTTGAAAAACATTTCTAATAACCCCTTATAGGACTGATAAGTTTTGCCCTATATCTTATTTTTTCTACTACTTAAAATTAATTAGGTCAGGCACAATAGTGGTGGCAAAGGTTAAGAACTATCAAATACTTATTTTCTATGCAACGAAGATTTGGGTGCATACCTTTGACTATTATTCCTATAGAGTATACTCAAAAAATCGAGATTTCGGATATCGTGGAGCCACTTTACAGTACTGGTAGAATCTTCATAATTTACTCGATTCTAGAAATACTATCGCTAGCCGCGAGATACCTCATGCGATTTCTCCTATTTCCAACCCATGGAACTACTGCGGAGATATTATCTTTCTGGAGAATTTACACTATAGCAATTGTAATAATGGACCTACCTGTTATCCTCGCGGTTATATTCATGGCAATGAGATCTAAGACCGTTGGAGGTGTATTAAGAAATAATCTAATAAAGTACGCCTTTATTCCACTAGTCTTCTTCTCTTTCCTTAGAACATTTAATGCTATGTACACGATACTCAATATGAACTTATTGCTTGAAGCTATAAGAATTCGGCTCTCAGATCCCAATGCTACTCTTCCCTCTCCAGTTGAAAATGCAATAATGTTCTCATTTACGCTCGATAAAGCAACAACCCTTGTTGCTATTTTGGCTTTTCTAATGCTTGGGTATGGCTATTATCTAATCGCCATCTTCAATAATGCCTTGAAAGGACTTTCATTCCCCAGTTTCTTATTAGTACTCAGCACGTTTCTTCTGTTCTTTGGTTTCAGCGCTATAATGGTGGATATCTCAACATTATTATTAGGAAAGAAATTACAGGACACTGCTCCCAAATTACAAGGATATGAGAAAATAGGAATTCAGACAGAGACACCTAATGCCCTTAAATATACTTCTCCTCTGAATACTGGTCCATCCTTACAAACTAGTAGGCCAGAGTTTCCAAGCTCGCAGGATCCACAAAGACCTATTCCGCATTTCATATAACTTTCAGCGATGATCCATGTTTCTAATCTAGAATTTATTCCTATTTTAGCAATTTTCTTAAGCATCTCTTCTGGTCCACATGCTATTATAGTATCAAAGTCCTTCTCCCTTACTAACTTCTCTACGAGCTCTGTCACATAACCCCTGAATCCTTCAGAACCATCATCCGTTGAAACAAAGACCGATGCTCCTAAATCCCTTGCCTCATTCAAAAAGAGCAATAAGTCTCTTGTGCGAGCACCTACTGCTAGTGTTACCTCACCAACCCCCTTAGCTTGTTGTATAAAGAATATTAGGGGAGCTACTCCATATCCTCGGCCCACCAAGAGATACTTCTTACCTGATTCGGGTATTAGGAAGTTCCCCAGAGGCCCCTTAAGTCCGAGGAACGCGCCTTCTTTTAAATTATGCATAGCATTCGTGGTTTCTCCTCTGTTAGCTACAGTTATCCTAATGATATTATCCTCTGGATAATATCCAGATACACTTAATGGGATTTCTTCATAATCTGGAACCCACACCATGAGAAATTGTCCCGGTTTTGGTTGAGGCAAGGGCTTTACTGGTTTTAGATAAAAAGATTTTGTTAATGGATTTTCATCAATTATCTTGCATATCTTAGCTGCTATTATCTCTGCATGGATCATTTCTTCTCCCGGATGATGTATATTACTTCCCCGTTGATCGTTTTAACTTTACTAATGATTACTTCTCGAGAATTGTTTCTTATTAGATCCTTAACACTAATATAGACCCTCTTGCTTTTTGTTACTCTTCTTGACTCTTCCTCTATTCTCCTACCAATGATTATTTCTGGATACCCCTGCTTTATCTTAATGATTAGTGTTAGGAGAAGTCTGGATATCACCATGTCTTCCAATTCCTTAGAGAATTTTTTAGCAATTGTTAGCAAATCTCTCAGCTCCTTAATAGTATTAATCATCTCTCTTAGTTTTGAGGCATCATCGGCGTTCATGACGTCTTCCTCATACTGGGAAGTTTGAGGATCGTCAGGTTTTGGTCTCAGGGAGATTGTTTCGTTTCCAAATGATTTACTAGCTAGTGCATAGTATCTATTCAATGCTCTCTCCAATAACTTCTCAACAAACTTTTCATCAAAGAGATTTATAGGAGAGACTTCGTTTTCCATGAATGATTTAAGCTTCTCAATGTACTTCACAACATTATGTGGTTTAAGGGATGGCGGAAACGATTTGTCTGGTAGGTATATGTAGCATTTCTCCAGATCCTCTGATATTATGGAGAGAAGAGGAAGATTAAGAAAATCAATACCTATGCTTGAACAAAAGAACATTCCCTGCTCGTCAGGGAGAGTTATTACTGTATATGGTAACCAAGCTTGTTTTATGTCCTCTAAAGCGATACTCGCTGGTAGGGGGACAAGAGCATATTTATTTCCCAGAAAATCAATTATTACTGATCCGTAATTCTCTATAGAGATTTCTGAAGAGTACTCCTGAATTATCCTTTGACCCTCCTTGATGAATAGTAGAATGTTCCTTATTCTCTCTTCAATCAATCCTATAGGCATTCTTTTCTCAATAGGTAACTCTACATGTAGACTGCCTTCATCCCAAATGAGCCTTGTACCATCAACATTTACTTTATGAATATCCGCTAATTGTTTAATCCTACCCGATAGCTCAGGATTAATTCCTAGTAATGCATTTTTGAAAATTATTCTATCATCCTTCACAACTACTATTAATGGCTTTTTGCGAATTCTACAGGCAGGAAATAATACCGTCGATGCCTCATTATTCCTTAGTATTATATTTCTATTAATAATTGATCGCTTAGAGAAAATTTCTACAGCCAGTAGCTTAATCCTTTCAATAAGTCCCTTTAGAACATCTGATTGCATAAGGATCCTTCTTTTAAATAATTTAACCCGATCATTAAATCAGCTAATATAATACTTCCTGATATCATCATATTCTCGGCCGTGATAACATGAGTCTGTTCATAATAATTCTTTTAGCAATTATTCAGGGATTTTTAGAGTGGATACCGGTTAGTAGTGAAGCGTTCCTAATGATTATCATGGCACTTTTGCAATATCCTCTTACATATTCGTTTGAACTAGCTATCCTACTGCATATATCTACAGCAAC
>JAHKLG010000088.1 GCA_029856625.1 Candidatus Njordarchaeota archaeon
GCTGTTAAGGCCGGCTTAGCGACCGCAGCTCCTACAACATATGGTCTGTCTCTGTCCTCAAAGCCGCTTAGGGCAATTGCTTTAAATATCTGGGTCTCGTTGATAATGCCTCCTGCAATGAAGATGTCTGGGATATATTTTCCTTTCTTATCAAGGATTCTAGCCGCCTTTATTACGAAAGCAAGCATGTATAACGTGGGTGTACCCATTTCAAGCATCATCGGCCATGGGCTCATTCCAGTACCGCCACCTTGGCCATCAAAAGTTACATAATCAACTTTTGCTTCGCTTGCTGCTTTCATGGCCCAAGCTATTGCGGCTGGTCTGTATTGACCCATCTTGAGAGAGACTATCTTGGCTCCCTGCTCTCTTAGCTTGGCTACATCCTCGCAGAAGTCTTCAATAGTTGGCATTCCTAATCTTGAGTGTCTCTCAAAAGATTCGATTGCACCCATCTTGAAGGCTTCCTGTATTGCCGGATCCTCCGGATCTGGAAGAACAATGTATCCTCTTCTCTTTAGCTCAATTGCTCTCTGGAGATCCCTAATTCTGATCTCTCCACCAATGGATTTAGCTCCTTGACCCCACTTCCTCTCAATGCCATTGACTTCTAGCTTCGTTAATACGTAAATATCCACACCCAGTCTTTGATCCTCCACGTTTGTTTGAACAATTATATCTCCGTATTCACCATCCCACCATTCTCTATAAGTCTTTATCCTGAATTCCATATCTGGGCTCTTTTGCACTTTACCATTGCTTATTATTGAGTTTGGATCAACTCCACAGACGTTCTCACCAACTGTCATGATAGTACCTGATATTGCTGCTCCAACCGCTAAATGCTCCCAGTTATTCTTTGCAACAAACGTTGATCCTAGAGCAGCAATAATTACTGGAACCCTCAGCTTTATCTTGTGCTTATTACCAATAGTGGTTTCTATTTTAGCGTTTTCAAATATTGTTTTATCAGGGTCAGGTTCAATACCCATTACTTTCTCTGCTCTAACTTCGCTCATAATTTGTATGTCAGCCCAGTCTATTCCATAGTACTTATTACTTGCGATGACGGATTTTCCGAAGAGATCTGGTCTTGGGTATAGTGTTTCTCTTCCACGAAGAGCTGACTTAGAAATTTCACATAGGATGGGACATTCCTCTACACATATTGGACAAATGCCTGTTGGCATTGGATCTGTAGCGAATCTAATTCGAGTCCCAGTCGCAGAAGCGTGACCAAGATTTGATTTTGCTCCAGCCATATTTTTCACCTAAATCGTATATACGATAATTAAGAATGTATAGACAGAAATACTTGGTAGTATTTTCCCTATTGAGTTTTAAAGAGTTATGTAATTATGGAATATAAACATGGGAATTTGTTTACGCGGACTATGAGTATTATTCGTTTGAGCTCCTTTTCTTCTTGAGATACGAAGCAAATATTATTAGGCCTATTATGCACAGGATGATCGATCCCAAATATATGGGCATTGCCCTTGAGATGTTTCTCCTAGCTCCTAATTTATCTGCAAGGTAACCAGCAGCCAATGCACCGATCATGTTAGATAGTTGGGTAGTCATTGAGAGAGTCCCTTGAGCTCTTCCAGCTTTCTCATCACCTAAAATATTCGTAGCCAGTGTTATTGAGCTTAAATAAAGACCGGCCCAGATAGGCAGTATCCACAGGATTGTCAATATTAGTGGATCCCAGATCAGCGCAAGGGAGAGCATATAAATTATTCTAATGAACATCATTATTAATAGCAGGTTATCAAGCCCGATCTTATCCCCAATAAAACCATATATAGGGGGCGCTATAGCTGATAATACACTTGATATCCCGGACACTATCGCGTATAAGGATAGGTTTCTTCCAATGACTATATAGTACTTGAAAACAAATATTTCAAAGAATGCTGTTGTACCTATATTAAATACGGCTATAGCTGATATTAGTGGTATTAATTCTCTATCAGCATAGAATTCTCTAGGAGAGAAAGTCTTTTTAAGAGCCATCATTATTACATCTTTCTGGAGTAACCGATGATCTCTCTCCTCGTGGTAGAATAATATGAAAAATATTGCTGATAATGCAATTATTACTGCTGATAGTGGGAATAATTTAGATACTCCTATAGTAACTATCAAGTAAGCTGATAAGAAGCTTCCAATCGCATAACCCATTGTATCTGAAGATATAAATACTCCAACTATTCTTCCCCTGCTCTTCTTCTCTCCAACCGTTGTTACAATCGCGTTTAAGGCCGGAGATCCCGGAGATGATAATATTGTTGCCAATATGAATAGGGTGAGAATCAGTGTTATATTCTTTGTTAAGCCGTAGAAGAAAACAAAGATGGCTGAGACTAGGTAGCTCCACGTAACGAATAGTTTATATGCGTGCAACTCATCACTCAATATCCCCCAAAATCTGGCGAAAAGAAGAGACACTAAATTTGGGATAGCAACTAATAGCGTTATCTGTGTAAAGCTTGCCCCCAATTCGTAAAGATATAGAGAAAAGATGACTGAGTAAAGGGAAAAACCCAAACTTGATAAGAAAATTGTTAACCAGAGAATATAACGGTTATAATGATTATGATTACGCATCCCATTATTCACCAGCTCTTTGATTATGTGTAAATTTTATTCCCTAGCCACCCTAATAATCACTTTTGCCATCTTCTCTTCTCGGGGCTCAAGAATCCAATCCCATCTAGAGACTATTAGTCCAGGAAAACCTATTTGTTGACTGGCTGTGATTGATTCATCCTCCGCATCTACTAGTAATTCCGCCTCAACTTTTATATTCTTCGTAACACCCCATACCCTCTCTTTATGAGATACTACCATTATATCATTCCTTTTAACCTCGATCGATGTATTACCAATTCTGGAAAACGTTTCATTAAGGAAAACACAATGTATGAAGTATAATTCCCGACGATCCATTCTAGTATTCTTAACAATTATTTCATCAAGAATAGTATGTTGATCTATGATGTAGTATCTCCGCTCTACTATTAGATCATTAGTCGTTAATCGAAACCTACCGTTCCCTAAGTATTCCCATTCCTTAAGATGTAGATCAAAACTCTTGGATCCCTCCATTATATTGAGAGCTATACCACCATATGTAATGGGGAACTCGGTTGGGGTCCTAAATGTTTTGTCTTCCCACTTTAACATTTCGGTCCTCATTATTTTTAAACTCTTTAAGGATCCGCCTCTTTTATCCACTTCTAGGGAAAGAGAATCGTATGAAGTTTTAAGGTCCTCCCATCGAGCTTTGACGGGGATTATGTATTTAATCTTTCTCTTATCCACCCAACCATTTACATTTATTATAACATTAATTACCCCATATCCCCTGACTTTTAGGGGAATTCCAGCTTCCTCGGATGGAGATAAGATCTTCTCAAGCTTTATGCCGTTAACTTCTGCTACAATTGGTAAATCTGAAACCCAGTTATTCCTAATTATCAGGCGATCTTCATCAAGATAAGTATCTACTGCCCTGACTAATTTAAACTCTCGGAGCGCCTCTACTGGTACTAACTTTAATACTACCCTTCGTACGAATTCTTCACCCTTCTCAAGCTTTAAAGGAAAATCAAGCCTAAAAGCTCTTGGCGAACGAACCATTGTGTACAAACCACCTTCTTCGTATTCAGTTAATAAAACAGTACCATTATGTTCGAAACCTATCACTGGTATCGGAAGCTTCTCTTTCACGATACAAAACGCTGGTGGGAATATTGGATAAACATATTTCTCCCTAATGAATGTCTCATGATCCTTCGGAATCAGATAATAATTCTCGCCTACTGGTAAATCGATCCAAAAGCGCATTATAAGTTGCTCATTAATGTCTCTTAATGCCTTTCCATGAACTTCCAGGAGCAGTTCTTCTCTCTTTAATGAGGGTCTTACTTCTATCAGTGCTTTATCTAATTTATCCATGAAAACTTTCCTTTGAGCATTAAATTTGAGTCGAGTCCTCTTTCTTCCAAGATAAATCTCATACCATATTTCAGCATTTTTCAGTCTCTTAATTCTTATCTCATTCTTAGTTATTGCCCAGTGGGCTGATTCGAGGCCCTTATCATGAACCCTTAACCAATCCTCTTTCAGCACGTGGAAATCTTCTTCGACGTCTCCGAATAGTACTTTTCCATATCCTTCCCCAATCACATGCACACTTACCTTTGCGGAACTCCTTGGAGGTACTTCGACATACAGTTTGTTAGGGTGGAAGGATAAACTACCTTGCATCGGTAGGATTAGGAGTTCTCTTTTCACTTTCTCATTACTATAATTAATAATCATAATGAATAATTTATTTGAAATAGCTTTGGGAGGGAGAATTTTCAGAGCAATCTTGTTAACTACTTCTAGGGAGAAGCCAAATTCATAATTATTTATTCGGAGTGTTACCTTGTCTCGTGCTTCAATATCGAATTCGTGTTGCCCCTTGGGCAAGATGTATTGTTTATTATCTATTAAAGCGGTGGTATCTAGGGTATTCTCTATTACTATCCTTATTTTCTCTCCCTTTAAGTAACGTTTCTTCTCGGGTGGAGAAATGCGGATTAGTCTATCATCAATTCTTATGCATAGGAGTTTCTTAGTATTATTATCAAAGATTGCTTCAACTTCCCTTCCATTTATTCTCCATAAGTATCTCCAAGCTACATGACCATTAATATCCATTTTTCTAGGCGGTTCCACTAACGTCTCTATTAAATTTTCCGCATCTCTAAATATCTGCTTAATTTCATCGTATTTCATTAACTGAGGCGAGAAATTAACCATGTATACGTATGTTGATGGGATCCAGCAGAAGCCAGTTCTCTCATATAATCTCATTGCCTTGTTATTAGCCCAAGTATGCAGACTTACTACATTAAACCCCTTATCAACCGCTCTTCTAATACACTCTTTTATGAGAGAAGTTCCCGCACCTAATCCCCTATAATTTGGATGTGTTAATAATAATTCAATGTAAAAATTATCCTCTTCCTCCCAGTGTATATCATTGGTGGCAAATGCTATGACCTTACCCTCATACTCGGCTACAAGCGTTGGATAATCCTCGATACCTCCAATTATCTCCCACATCAAATCCTCGTCAAATTTCTTAACGTTATAGTAAAGTCCCCAAGGAAAATCTCTTTTCGACTTCTTGATAATTTCTATGATATCTCTAATGTCCTCCTTACAAATCTCCCTGACGAGAATATTAGGAGATCTCATTTGGTATCCCACATCGGAGCTTTTCTCATAGCGATCTAAGTCCTCATTCTTAAAAAAGCTTAGGTCATTATGAATAAGATTACCTATTCTCACTAGAGAAATAAAATTTTATGCACTTGTAACGTACTCCCTTCTCTCGATAGAAAAACCTTATAATATTAAATTTTTCTCTTCTATTTAATCAAAAAGTCTACAAGGTGAAAGTTACACTAATTAGCGAATAGTTCGATACACTATTTTTGATATTATATCTCCAAAACGATATCGCTTTAATCTGATTCCTTACGGTTTTGATGCTGAGAAATCTATGTTAGAGAGCATGTTAGCGATCTTTAATCCATCGTATAGTAATTTGTAATGTTCTAGCATTTTCCTGATAATGGGTTTTTCGAGATCTTTTGGCTCTATTACTAATATATCTAGTGGGAATCTTCTCTTGGGCAGTGCTCTCCTAATTTTTACAGCTTCCTCGATTGGATCTTGCACATTCCTTAAGACAACTAATACATCAAAGTCGCCAGCGTCTGAACTAGTGCCTCGTGCCCTTCCTCCGAAGAGAATAACTGTAACTTCTCCAGAATAAATATCCACAATAACTCTCACAAGCTTTGTAAGGAACTCTTCTGCGTCATGTACTATTTTTGAGCTCATAATAGTCCCTCAATGAATTCTGCTATTATTTTCGCATAATTCAAACAATTCTCCGCTCTTCTCTTATCATATACTATCGATCTAGTTCCAGGATATCGTGCTCCTGTGTAATGTGGTGTTAGGTAATCCGCGCTTAAACGAACATTATCGGGCACATCAATACCAGAATTCTCCAATTCATCCAAGAGAACTACGAGATCGTGTGTAAATGGATAAGAATTTGCTA
>JAHKLG010000089.1 GCA_029856625.1 Candidatus Njordarchaeota archaeon
AATAAAGTCCCGCTTCATCAAACTGCCACCAAGGGAATGTAATTAAACACACTAATGTAGAAAATGCTATTGTCAACAAAAATTTTTATTAGTTTTTTGCTTTTTATAGTTTTTCCCTAAATTTTCTGAAACAAACTTCTCCCTAGAAGATATGAAGATAGAATCATGGTTTAAAAATGACTAGTCTACTATTTATCCCTCATTTTAAATCTAGTTCTACGAGACTTTGCTTTGAAATACTTATTTATTTCTTTAAGGAATTAAGAGTACTTCAGTAGAAAATTTAATGACTACTAATAAAAATTTTTGTTGACAATAGCATTTTCTACATTAGTGTGTTTAATTACATTCCCTTGGTGGCAGTTTGATGAAGCGGGACTTTATTAAAAAATACGAGCCTGGTGTTGATTTTTTAATTAATTCGGCGGAAAATCTCCTTAAAATTCTGGAGAAATCCTTGGATAAATCTGACTATAGATCATTTCTTCACGCTTTCAAGGAGTTCTATAAGATTATTGGTGAATTGTTCGCTTTAATGAAGTATAAAGATATCTTAGGTACTGTAACTGAGGATTCTCAGTTTGTTAAAATATCTAGGATACATAAACTTCTCGCTGAAGCATCAGAGCTAGAAGATAGATTCATTAATGCTATATCTAATAAGATCTCTTGATTTATCATTATTAATTTCTAATATCCACTTGCTTGTTCTAATTAGTTTGATGATTCCTTACCCCACTTCTCCTTAAGGAAAGGTATCTTCCCGTTACCGGATATTCCTAAACTTCATAATTCACTCATCTATTTACCAAAGACTATTAATGGTCATGATGTATCGCTATATTGTTGTATTTTTTAGTAACGCCTTTAGAATCTCATCTGCAGATTTACTAAAACGGGTCTAAATAATGATCATCGATCTTCATGTCCATACTAATAGGTCTGATGGGCTTTATTCTCCTAAACAAGTAATAAAGGCCGCCATTAAGAGAGGACTCGATGGAATCGCGATAACTGATCATGATGTACCTCCTCCGAGGATTCGATCTGATAAAATTCTTATTATCCCGGGAATAGAAGTAAGTAGTGATCAGGGGCACGTATTGATTCTAGGCACGCAAGAGTCTTTCAGAAGGGGAATGCCTCTTCGAGAACTAATAGATATTACACGCGAAAATTCTTGGATAATTATCGCTGCTCATCCCTTTTTCATCCATAATAGTGTTGGTAAAGCTGTCCTCAAGTACAAGTTTGATGCTATTGAAGTTCTGAATGGCTCCATTGTACCATCATTCCTCAATAATATAGCCATCCGTGTAGCCAACTTGCTAAAAGCACCAGTGACGGCTGGTAGTGATGCTCATTGTCTGGATATTATCGGATCTTGTTACACCATGTTCAGTATTCATACTCATGATGTGGATGATGTCCTTGAGGAAATAAGGAAGGGGAGGACAAGAGTATATGGCAAGCCCGATTTCTTAAAAAATATTAAGTGCTCTATTAGGAGACTACCAATCAGTATTAGGCGCTTTCTAAGGAATAGAACCCTCAGGTTTTCTTAGTGGGCTTAGACGTCATAATCTTGACTAAACCATACACCAATGTGATAATTGCTAGAATAAGACCTATTAGTGCCAATAGCCCCCTTATGTAAGGAAGCATACCGCCAGCTGGTCGCATACGAATTCCTATTTGAATTATCATTATATGAGGAATATACGTGAATACACCAATAATATTTAACAAGAACCCAATTCTATACTTCTTAAATCCATATAGAACGCCTGCTAGGAAAATTATGTTTCCCGAAAACAATATTAACCAAATCACTTTAACCACGTAGGAAGGCGGCCTTGGCATTGCTATACTCTCTAAGAAGATCAGGATTGTAGATGCTTCAATTAACGAACTAGATAAATTGGTTACAAAACCAGCTACGAAGCCTAGCCCAAAGCCTATCGTATCTCTTATCATAGCTAAGAAAGCCAAAATCGTCCCTATTGTCAGCAATAGATAGTTCGCACCAACACTTGACGCTTTTTCCGCATATTCCTTTATTATGATTAGCTTAACTGTTGGACTTGAGAAAAGCATGAAAAAGATCAAGTCCAGTAAGCTTGCTCCAGAGCCCATTGATATCAGGAAGTTCGCCAGTAATGTTATCTTCTTCGTAAGCAATAGAATTCCTCCTAATAAAACGAGAAGACCCCCGAATAAGCCAATTACGAAAATTAATCTAATCAGAATCTCTGCTAGTTCTTCAGAAATAATTCCCATTTCAGCTACTTTCTTTAATACTATTAATATCCCAGCGACATCTGCATGAGCTTTAGCTATTAACAAGAGAATCCCAGCAATAATAGCATATGCTCCTCTTCTCGCTAATTCTATCTTCTCACCAATTCCTTCGAGGGGCAAGAAGTAAACACCGCCCTAAAATTATAATCTAGCAAGGAGAAGTTTAACCGATAATTAAAATGTTATTAAAAATTAGAAGTAGGGGTTGCGTCTTTATGGAAAGAGAGCTAACATTAGAATTAGTGGGGCAAAGGTGGATGCTACTAATGACATAACCGTAATCATCGTATTAAGCGTTGGTCCTGCAGTATCCTTAAACGGATCACCCACAGTATCTCCCGTGACAGCCGCTTTATGAGCCTCAGATCCTTTCCCACCAAAGTGTCCCTCTTCTATATACTTTTTAGCATTATCCCAAGCTCCCCCAGAGTTAGCCATAAACAAGGCATATATGAATCCAGTAATTATGCTTCCAGCTAAAAAGGCCGCTAATGCTCTAACTCCTAAGAGAATTCCAGTTAGTATCGGAGCTATTATCGCTAAGATACCCGAGGGAATAAGCTCCTTCAGAGCACCCTTCTCAGCTATGCTAACGCACCTAGCATAATCTGGTTTCTCTGTTCCCTCCAGTATCCCTGGTCTTTCTTTAACTTGTCGTCTTATTTCCTCAATCATCACCTCAGTGTTTTTCGCAACCGCTAATATAAGAAGAGAGGCTATTACTGGTGGCATCATTGCACCAATCAATAATCCCGCAACAATATTGGGGTGCACTAGATTCAGTATCTTAGAAGGTACAATAGGTACTGGATTTGAGGAATCGAATATTATGTGAATATCCACCAGCTCAGCGTAAGCCGCGAAGAGAGCTAAAACTGTTAGGGCGGCTGCTCCAATAGCAAATCCCTTTGTGATAGCTTTTGTTGTGTTTCCGACAGCGTCTAATCTATCAAGAATCTTAATAACATCCTTCTCTAATCCAGCCTGCTCAGCAATTCCCTTTGCATTATCCGCTATAGGACCATAAGCGTCAGCGGATACTATTGTGCCTACAATACCCAACATTCCTATTGCCGCGATTGCTATACCGTATATTGGGTATAGGTTAAAGCTGATAGACACATACCACGCAATAAGCATTGCTATCGCTACCCCTATTATTCCTGGGATTATACTGAGTGTGCCGTAGGAAAAGCCCATCAATATATTAATCGCTGTTCCAGTAACCGATGCTTCAGCTATCTTCTTGACTGGAGGCTTATCAATTGATGTAAAGTAATCGGTTGCTAATCCCATTATCGCTCCAGCTAATAACCCAGCTACAGTAGCATAAAAAGTAGCCATAGAAACTCCAAGCCACTTTACAACAATGAAGAGTAGAACTATGTAACTCCCAACAGCGATTAATGTTATGAGATTCATTATCAAGCCAGGATTCTCAGATTTAATTAAATTGGCTATGAGTAAAGCAATGATCGATGCAAGAATACCTATGGCTGCTATAACTATCGGTAAGAACACGTATTCAGAGGACATTCTTCCCGCTAAGTACATTTCAAACCCAATAACCATCGCAGCGATAATGCTCGCAACATATGAATCATACAAATCAGAAGCCATTCCAGCCACGTCACCAACATTATCTCCTACATTATCCGCGATAACTGCTGGATTTCTAGGATCATCCTCGGGAAGACCAAGCTCTACCTTACCAACAAGATCCGCAGCTATATCCGCAGTTTTAGTATAAATTCCGCCCCCAGCCTTCGTGAATAAGGCCACAGCGCTTGCTCCAAAGCTGAATCCCAAGAGAACTCTGAAGTCATTATAGATCGCGTAAAAGATCGTTATCCCTGCTAGGGCAATTCCTACTACCATAAAACCCATTACGCTTCCGCCGAAGTAAGCTACCCTATATGCACTCCAAAGCCCCTCTTTCTTCGCAAGATTTGTTGTCCTTACATTAGCTCTAACAGCCGTTTCCATTCCAATAACTCCTGCAATCATTGAACACAAAGCGCCGATTATATAAGCAATTGCTACATCAATACCAAGAAAAATCCCTAAAACGATCGACATTATAATCACGAATATTCCTAAATACCCATTCTGCACCTTTAGGAAAGCCCTAGCTCCTTCCTGAATAGCATTAGCTATTTCGAGCATTCGTCCGCTTCCAGCATCTTTCTTAGATACGTACCAAGCTAGTATCAGAGCGAGTAGAATCGCCATCAGGCTTGTTCCTAAACCGAGAGATAGCCAAACCATCACTCTCTCCTTCTCATTGCTTAAAAATTCTGGAGTGTCTACGTAAAAATTATTTTTAGCTAGGAGTAGAAGCTTAATTATACCTGCTAGTTCTGTACTTTAAAAATATTACTATATTAGAAAACGTTTTTTCGCTCTCAAGAAATGAGGAAATTTTAATGATTATATGGTTTTAGAGAAGAGAAAAAGATATCATAGCACTATCTGGGCTTTCTTCTTTAGGTACTTCGTGATATATGCCACTATAATCCATATTATAATTATTATACAACTGAGAATCGCTCTTGTTACCAAATCCGCATGAAGCTCGAGCCATATGAAGTATGGGATCATTGTTATACTGAATATGTTAGATAGCTTTATGAGAATGTGTAGGGAGGGACCAGAAGTATCTTTCAGGGGGTCTCCGAAGGTATCACCAACGACCGCTGCTGCATGTTCGCTTGTTCCTTTCTTTCCAGCTATCTCTATCAATTTCTTGGCATTATCTAGTTGTCCACCAGCATTGAATTGGAACATCGCCAATAGGGCTGAGGATACCTTAAGACCTATTAAATATGCTACTAGCACCCAGATATTAAAGATAGTTCCAATGAGAATCGGTGTGAATAATCCCAGCGTGGTAGGCATTATCATTTCCACTAAAGCATATCTCGTGGCTATATCTACCGCCTTTCCATAATCAGGTAATGCTTCCCCGCGCAAAATCCCCGGATTCTCCTTAAACTGTCTCCTAACCTCTTTAACCATTTCGAATGCTCCTCTAACTGCTCCCCTGATAGCCCATGCTGTAAAAACATAGGGCATTGCGATCCCTAGGATTAATCCAGCCAAAAGCTCTGGTATTAATATGTGTATGTTCGCTATCTTCAGAATAGTCTCGAAAGTAAAGTTCTCCCGGGATACCGTGATTATTCCTAGCTCAATAGCTTTATCCATATAATCAGCGATGAGTGCGAATAGAATAGATAACGATGTTAATAAAGCTGATACCATACCATAAGCTTTCGTCAATGCTTTTGTCATATTACCAACAGAATCTAATTTCTCAAGAGCTGTCCCAACTTCTCCTGAGATACCACTCATTGTAGCAATACCATCAGCATTATCAACGATCGGTCCAAACGTATCCGATGTCTGAATTATCCCCGCCATTGTCTGGAGACCTAATGTTGCTACTGCCACACCAAACAATCCCTTTATTCCCGCTAATCCCCTAAAATCAAAGCTTCCAGCCACTAAATAAAATGCAGCCACCGTGATGAAAGCAACTACTAGAGCTCCTGGGAAGATGCTCTCCATACCCCAAGAAAAACCTCCTAATATATCTATTGCTGGTCCTCCTTTCGCCAACTCAGATATGTCTCGGACAGGTTTACTATTTGGTCCTGTGTAGTACCAGACTATGATAGCGGTTAATAAGCTTCCAATCATTCCAAGGACTGTAGCTAGCCATAATCTAATCGCTAAGCCTGGATCTCCTATCTGGATTA
>JAHKLG010000009.1 GCA_029856625.1 Candidatus Njordarchaeota archaeon
AAGGTTAAGAGAAATATCTAAGCCAATAGTCATTGTAGCTAATAAGATAGATATTCCAATAGCGGAGGAGAATTATGAAAGAATGAGAGAAGCAGGGATAGATGCTGTTCCAGCATCGGCTTTAGCAGAGTTAGCACTAATAAAGTATACTGAGAAGGGTATTATAAAATACGTGAGAGGAAGTGATCATTTCGAAATTCTGAAACCTAATGTATTATCTGATCGAGAAAGAAAGTTGTTCGCAAAGATAGAGGAACTACTTGATAAATGGAAGGGTACAGGGGTCCAAAAGGCAATAAATAAAGCGGTATTTGAAGTTGGACAAATGATTGCTGTTTATCCAGTGGAAGATCCTAGTAAGTTAAGTGATAAAAAAGGAAATGTGTTACCAGATGTTTTCTTAGTCAAGAGAGGAACGACAGTAAGAGAATTCGCCGCTTTAATCCACACTGATTTGGCTAAGACATTTCTTTATGCAATTGATGTACGAACTAAGAAGAAGTTGTCGGAAGATTACGTGTTAAAAGATAGAGATGTGATTAAGATTGTAGCGGCTGGAGCACGAGGGTAAAATCTATTGAGCAAGACTAGAGTACATATCTTTAAATTTACGTATTTCAATTCGATGATCTATACCCAATTTATGAGCAGATCTTCTAGCAGCTTCTTTAGCTATTTCTAGATTATCTTTCGTTACCCATATCTCTAATATTATCTGATTTAATTTCACTATGGCTGCTCTATCCACAGGTTTCCCAAAGGCCTTTCTCATACCTTGCTGGATACGATCAGCACCAGCTATACCAAGGAATTTTGTTTCTCGAAGTATATGATGAGGATAAGGTCTGATTCTCATGAAATAATTTCCTCGGCCAATCTTCTTTGTTAAATATCTGTTAGCTGTTATTCTAGCAGCTTCTAATGCTCTATCAAGTACCATTGCTTTTTGCTCCGATATTAGCAAAACAACATAATCATACTTAAAGTTAGGATTACCGATTTCGAATATTCTTATATCCGATTGAGGTATGGACTTTATGTACTCTTTGCGCGTATAGGGTTTTTTTGGTGGAACTTTATAGCAATAAGCTGGACGTTTGGTTGGCATACTGACATCACCCTCAATAGAGGTTTAAAGGACGTTTTCAGCGACAGTGGGTATTTATGTTTTATGAAAGCATTATCATGAAGTCTTCGGGTGTTTCTTTTATTGTTTCGCCCTCGCTTAACTCTCCTCTCTCTCTTAGGATTTGATTAGTCAGAAGCCAGAAAATTAACGCAAGACTCTTGCGGCCCTTATTATTAGCTGGTATTGCTAAATCGATATTTGAAAGGGTATTGTTTGTATCACATAAAGCAATTACGGGGACTCCGATCATGAAGGCTTCTTGAATTGCCTGTCTTTCTTTAATAGGGTCAGATACTAGAATTATTTCTGGTTCAACGTAGGTTACTAATTGAGGATTTGTTAAAGTTCCCGGTAAATATCGTCCAGGAAACACGATAAACTTCGTCCACTCACCCATTTTTATTATCGGTTTTTGTGCATATAAACGACTGCCGAAAATTGCGACCTCATTAGGTTGATATTTTGCTAGTAATCGGGCAGCTAAGCGAATTCTTTCATCAGTTTTAACTATGTTAATCAGATATACCCCACCTTTCCGCTTAAAGATGAATCTCTCCATATCCTTAGTTTTCTTATTAGTCCCTATATGCGCTCCATATCGGATGTATGTTTTCAGTGAAATGAGCATTTCTTCCTTCGTTGTGACCTCTTCGAATTCTTCAGCTATGGAAATGCCTCGACGTCTTTCGCTCATTTTCTATACTCCTCCTTTTGCAAAATTTTTCTCTTATGGATAGGAGTCAATTCATATAAAATTATCTCATCAATCATCTCGATATGAGATATGAACATTCTTCTGCAGCACTCTTTCTTTATTCCTAAGTCATCAAGTACTTTGCCGGGATCTTCTCCGTTTTCTACGCGCTTTTTAAATTCTTCCCATAGATGTCCAATAACTTTACCACATGTAAAGCAACGTACTGGTATAATCATTGATGATTACCCTCTTATCGAGAATAGGATTAAAATTATGAAGAAACCTCCTCGACGTTTAAAATAGTTTCGGCTCTGTATATCTGTATATACTTAAAGGTCAGCTACCTAATAAAATTAGAAGTTGGAGTGTGTATGCAATGAAGGATTTTGACGAAACAATATTTTCTCTTCGGTTTCTGGAGAAGAGAGTAGAGAATAGTATCCGGAAAATGGATGCTGAAGAGAAAAAATTGCGTGATAAACTAGTGCTTGCGATACTTAATAAAGATGAGGAGGCTGCGCGCGATTATGCTAGAGATATTCTACTGATAAGGAAACGCAAGAACTTGCTTCGAAAATACTTGTCAAGAATACGTTCGGTGAGGTTAGATCTCGAATCAGCTTACTTTGCTAAAGAAATCGAAAAAACTCTTATTTCAGCCGCTAAGGCCCTAATCTCCATTGAAAAGACACTCAATGAGGTAAAGATTATAAAGTCCTTAGAGGAGGTAAAGAGGGCGCTTAATAATATAGGTCTAATGGTTAATGAGCATGACTTAAGTGTGAGTGAATACGAAGTCATGGAATTTCTAAAGAAAGCTGAAAGTATAGCTGAGGAGACTTTAAAAGAAGAATTACCAGAAGTTGTTGAAGAAGTGTCTAAGGAGGTTCTTGAAGGTGAGTCAGAATCGGAAAAAGAGCAATAAAATTAAGAAAGAATGGTTAAAAAAAGTGTCAGAAGAGGTTTCAAAGGAAATACTTGAAGAAAGAAGAGCGATTCTTGAACGATTAAATGAACTAAAATATAATTTTCTCCAAGAAGGTTTCTCACCCTCTATAATTAACTCGATTATTAATGAATTAAGAAAAAATGTAGAGCAAGAAGGAATATTAGAATTAGGAGATCTAGAAACCTTCATAATAAACACTTTAAGAAATAATGGAGGAGTAATGTCATTAGATAATCTTAAAGAAAAAGTTCGAAAAATTGAAAATAGAGTAAAAAAAGGGAAATTTGATAAAGCTATTAAAAAATTAATTGCAAAGAATATTTTATTTCTCAAAAATAATGTAGTATTTTTAAGAAGCCCTGCGGATACCATTAAGGCTCAGCAAGTGTTATCGTTGCTACGAAAGCGAAGAAAAATGTCTCTTGAGGAACTTCTTATGTTGACGAATCTTGATAAAGATATTATGATGGTGATACTAGATATCCTTGAAAAAAAGGGTAAAGTGGCGATCAAGGACTCAATAATTTATCTAATAGAGTGAAAACTACTAGCTAATCTGCTTAATTCTTTCACGTAGTAAAAGGCTTAATATTTCATGCATTATGATATGAGAAAGGGTAAAGACGAAGTCAGAAATTCTCCTGAAAGATGCTCTTATTTTGTTAGTTTCTAGAATCAACTTATTTTGTGTAATGAAAAACTTCATTATCATTTTGTTAGAAATATCTATGGAAGTTCCTGGAGGTAAATTTTTCTCATTGATTAAAAATATGAGGGGTGCCGAATTAATATGTGCTTCAAAACTTTTTCTGAATTCCTTAGACATGTTGAGGAAAAATACATGTAAACGCAGAGTAGATACTTCAGAGGAACTAAAGGACGTGTTAAAGATAATCTCGCAATAATCAAACCCAACGGTGTCGAAATAATGTATGCTGTTAACTATTTCTACGAATTGTCTTAGACTATTAAGTAATGTGTCCCAAGACTTCTTATCACCAATAGCTACGGTTTTGATCGCGTACAATCTCTTAGACAACATATTGCTCAGTGTTGTACAATGTTTTAATCATTATCTTAAATAAATTATAGAGTGGTAAGATAGATTATAGTATTATTCCTCATAGAGTTTTAATTTGCGCAATTCTTTGATTATGCGAGAGTGAACTTCCTCTATACTTCCTACCCCATTAATCATTATTAGTAAGTTTCTCTTCTTATAAAAATCAACTAAAGAGGATGTTTTCTCTAAATATTCCTTAAATCGTCTCTTAAGGGTACATATTCTATCGTCTCCTCTCCCCCTACTCAAGAGTCTTTTTACGGCCTCCTCTTCTGGCACTTCTAGATATATTACAACATCTAAATGTTGTCCAATCTCTTTTAATAGATCTTCAAGAGCTCTCGCTTGGGCAACTGTACGAGGGAAACCATCCAAGATCCATCCTTTTGAACAATCGGGTTGAGAGAGTCTCTTCCTTACTACTTCAATCACGATATTATCGGGTACTAATAGCCCCTTAGAGACATATTCTTTAATTTTTAAACCTAATTTAGTGTTTTTCTCGATTTCTTCTCTAAAAATTTCGCCCGTAGATATATGAGGGATATTAAACCTCTCTTTAAGAAGTAAAGCTTGAGTACCTTTTCCAGCACCTGGAGGACCAAGAAGAACGATTCTCATAATTAACAACCCGTATGAAAAATTTATACTTCCTCTCCATCTCTTCTTTTCTTTTGTACATACATTATTTTAAGGATATTGGTGTGTGCATGGTGAATAATCAGTATTATTGTGAAATTTGCGGCAAGCCCGTTATCAAGCCTAAATACTATGAAGTAGAAGGCACGGTACTCATTCTTTGCGATGAGTGTGCTAAATATGGAAAACCAATCAGACATTATAAATCATTCCGCGAGAAGACCTCCATTAAGAGTTCTCGCAGCAAGAAAATTGCCGTTGATGACGTTTTTTCTTGGGAAATCGTGGAAAATTATGGTAAGAAAATAAGGACCGCTAGAGAGAGAATGGGTTTATCACAAGAAGATTTGGCTAGACTAATTGGAGAGCCCGTTAGTTTTATTAAAAAAATAGAGCAGCAAAGAATGATTCCACCAGATAATGTAATTGTGAAGTTGGAAAAAGCTTTGAAAATATCGCTAAAGAAAAAACTTGAGCCAGAAGAGATCGCTGTGCAATATACCAACTTAGCGGGTTATAAGAAGAGGGGTTCTAATCAATTAACTCTAGGGGATGTTGTTGTATTAAAATGGCCTAAGAAGCAAAAGAAAAAGCGAAGAAACTAATGAGGAATTAGCTTATATCGTCCAGGCTTTGGCTCATATATGTTTCCATGAGCTTTTTCGCGGGATATTACTTCCATAACGAATTGTTCTTGGATGCCCTTTTTTGATGCTTCCTCAACAATTACTCTTACGGGTACGCCCTCTGGATACTCCTCCTCAAGAGTTCTAATTATATCAAGAACTTCTAAATATTTCGCCCGTTTACTATGTGATACACCCGTCGAAACAATGTCAATATCTATTTTACCGCTAGTGGGGTCTCGACCAACTTGGGAAAGAGAATATCGCATTAACTCTATCGCAAATTCTGCGTCTTCTATGTCAACTGTCTCCTTAAGGAGCATTCTAGCGTGAGCTTCTGCCAGTCTAACCAAAGCCTCTAATTGCCTCGCCGTGATAGCGATAGGACTCCTTTCAAAGGATTCTTCATCAGCACTTTTGCTCGACTCACGCATTTTTATATAAAACTCCTTTATTTTTTCAGCGGCTTCCTTTGTCCATGTTGGTATAATATGTTCTCGGGCATATTGGATATACTTCCTAAGAAAGTCTGGAGGGAAAGGTGGCTCTGGTTTTATAGTCTTTGTATGTAAGCCAAGTATATATGACGCTTGTTCAGAATCCCTAATTTTATCTGGTTCATCAATAAGGATGAATATAAGATCGAATCTAGAGAGAATTGTTGATGGAAGATCTATATTTTCACTTAATTCCCTACTTATAAGATATCTGCCAAACTTAGGATTAGCCGCAGCCAAGATGGATGTTCGGGCATTTAAAGTAGCGACTATACCAGCTTTTGCTATCGAGACTGTTTGTTGCTCCATTGCCTCATGAAGGGCTCTTCTATCGTCGGTTGACATTTTATCGAATTCATCTATACAAGCAACCCCCTTATCAGCAAGCACGAGAACTCCAGCTTCTAATGCCCAGCCATCTGATGTCTTAACTACAGCAGCGGTCAAACCAGCCGCGGATGCTCCTTTACCAGAAGTGTATATTGCTCGGGGAGCGATCTGGGCAACGTACTTTAGTAGTTGAGATTTACCAGTACCTGGGTCACCAATTAATAAAATATTTATCGTACCCCTTATGCGAGTGCCATCTGGTAAAATCTTGGGTACGCCGCCAAATAATAAAGCAGCTATGGCTTTCTTTATCATTTCATATCCATAAATCGAGGGAGCTATACTTCTTACAATTTTTTCCTCTAAGTTCGGATCATTTCTCAAGCTCAAAATTTTTTCCTTCTCATCTTCAGTAATTTCGATCTCTCCAGCTTCACCAGTTTCTGCTTCAATATATAGTGCATCAATGAAAATATCAAATAATGGTCTTCTACCAGCTTTTAAGGGCTTCTCTAAGACCGTTTTAATTATACCATACACAGTAACCCTTTCTCCAGGCCTTATCTTCCCAGCCAAATCCCCCCATATGACTACATTAACGCTCTGAGGCAATTGACCAGGTGGTAATTCTTCGGGTAATTCTTGGATAGTTAATTCCTGAAACTCTTCAAACTCCATGCCATCTTTAAGCATTTCAAATCTCGTAGTATTATCACAGGCAGGATTAGGGCACTCGGATGGTTTTTGGAATTCTCCCTCAAATTCTATTGGAAAAACAAAGCCACAAGACAAACAACGAAATAGAGCTCTTCTTAAAATTGGCTTTACTTTAACAGCCTTAACAACAATTCCCCTAAAGCTTACGATCCTTCCTAAATTCTCCGCTCTATGAAGCTCTCTTATAGAAATCGTTTTCCCTATGTTCTTGAAGCGCACTCTGTATTTCCTGAGTACTACATCAGTTAAATCCTCATTCATCATCTTAAGAGCTCTTCTGAAGGCTCGCTCAAATATTCTCAGAATTTTCTCTGGATTCTGAATAAATCGGGTTGCTAAGTCTGGATCATATAAAGCTAGATCAGTATAGTCAATTAGGATCGACCTTTTTGTCTCATCAGTGGCGATTAATTGCAATTCTTCGGCATATTTATTTTTTCCAAAACCCTTCTCATCAGGTACTGTGAAGTTTAATAGAAAGTCAAGGAATCTGTCTTCAATTTCTTTCTCTGGAATCTCGACATGCTCTTCTATAACCACGTAGTCTCCCCATCTTATATTAAATGACCTTTTTATTTTAGGGAAAAGCATAATTGGAAGATATTTTATTTCTAGAGATAACATACTAATATGATTCTGATGAATACTCATCGAATCATAGACCATATAAACTTTTACTTTAGTTTAATAAAATTTGAAATGATGATCGAAAGTAATACTATTGTAATTTTTCATTAATTGTTGAGAAATCAGTCTCAAAAAGCGCTTTAATCCATCTCTCATGAATTTTCTTAATGAGCATTACCAAAACATCTTCCCAAAGTAGAACATCCTTTGCTGGAGCAGGAGTAATTGCTCTTCTCAGTACTTTAGGTAGTCTAATCCGTACGAACTGCATGAGAGCTTGTTTAATACGCTCCTTTGCATTCGCATTCTCCAATTTTTCTAAATACTCCTTAGCCCTAATATAAAGATCGGGCTCGATTTCTATGCCTGCTCCCTCACTTTCACGAACGATATAATAAGGTAGTCTACCTATGATATCCTTTACATCAGTCTCATTCTTTATCTTTATTTTTCCTTTCTTCTCAAGAATTCTTGCTAACCATCTAGGAATTTTAGTTTCCTCCCCAACAACGAACTTATATTTTCCGCTAAGGAGCTCTACTTCAAAGTCTTCCAAAGGCACAACAGTTACTTCCATTAATAAATACTTAATATATCTCCTTAACAATTCCTGTCGGAGAGATAACATACTATCACGGTGCACGAATGTATGACACTATCAAATGATTATAAACAAGTAATTATTGTGAGAACAGATTTAGGTTTACCTAGAGGAAAATTATGTGTACAGGTTGCGCATGCTGCAGTAAGTGCTTATATAGAAACCTTAAAGAGGAGAAAAGACTGGGTTGAAGCATGGCTAGCTAGTGGACAAAAGAAGATAGTAGTGAAGGTAAAATCGTTAGAAGAGTTATTAAAAGTTTATAATCAAGCCAAAAAATTATCTTTACCTTGTGTGTTGATACGAGATGCCGGATTAACCGTGGTTCCACCGGGGACCGTTACTTGTGTCGGGATAGGTCCGGCCCCGGCAGAACTTGTGGATAAAGTGACAAAGAGGCTAAAACTATTATGAGTAAGACGCTGCCGCTTAAAAATGCAAGAGGGCGGGACATGAGAACCGATGTTCCTATCTTAGATAAACTGCTTGGCATGTATTGCTGGGTTACTAAAGAGAGTGGTATTTCAGGAGGACTCAAAGAGGTTCCTGAGGACTTTATTGTAGAGGAAATTCTTCCCGATGGTACCGTTCTATCGATTGAGAGACCTATTTTGAAGCCATCTGGTTATGAAGGACTGTTTACGCATTTTATTCTGGTAAAGAGAAATATCGGCAATTTCGAAGCTTTATGGATTCTAGCTGAGAAGCTCAATGTACCGGTAGGGTTCTTTTTTTATAGTGGTAATAAGGATAGAGAAGCTCTAACTGTTCAACGCATGGCTGTATGGGGAGTGCCGCCAGAGAAGTTACTAGAGATAGCCAAATTATTGAGAGACATTCAAATTTTCTCTCCAATAAGAGAATTGAGGCGGGTGCATATTGGTGAACATCTGGGGAATA
Organism: Candidatus Njordarchaeota archaeon; assembly: GCA_029856625.1. Classification (GTDB taxonomy): domain Archaea; phylum Asgardarchaeota; class Njordarchaeia; order Njordarchaeales; family Njordarchaeaceae; genus Njordarchaeum. The sequence goes on from JAHKLG010000009.1 coordinate 8,776, forward strand.
GATTTACAATTAGGATTAGGAGGATCAAAAGGGAGGAAATTTGTAGATTTGAGAGAATTTACGATGAAATTCTTGCTAAAGAATACTTGCCAAATTATTTTGGCTACCAAAGATTTGGCATAATTAGACCCATCACACATGTGGTCGGAAAGCTCCTTTTTCTCCGTAAATATGAGGAGGCTATGAGGATTTACTTAGGAGCTCCTTCAGTAATAGATGATGAAAAAATGAAAAACATTAAGGAGGAGATATTAAGCGGTAATTATGAATATGGTCTTAAGGAATTGCCTAATAGAGGTTTTCTTTTCGAGAAAATGTTACTCAAAGAATTAATGAGAGGCAAAACACCAAAGGAAGCATTCAAGAAATTACCAGCATTCTTATTAAGAATGCTAGGAGAAGCTTATCAAGCATATTTGTTTAATAAGATATTAAGTAAAATAATATTACACAGCGACTTCTCGATAAATAAGGGTACTAGATTAGTTTTAATCCCTGGTTATCAGACGAGGCTAGGCTCAGATTGGATATCAGACATCATAAGAGAGGTTCTAACAGAGGAAGGCATCTCTATAAATCATTTCAAAAATAAGGAGTTTCCTCCATTATCTTTCAAAGGAACATTAAGACCTGCTTTTTTAAAACCACGGTTTGAGTATGTATTCATACCCACTTTTTCAGAAGCTGAAGAGTTAAGTATAGTTATGAGGTTCAAGCTCAATAAGGGAGAATACGCAACAATAATCTTAAGAGAGTTCTTTAAGCATAATATTTACGAAGCACTTCTAAGTAAGAGTGTTTTGAAACGAAAAGCTACTATAAGTGATAATTTTAACAAATTAGTTAGAATTATTCAAGAAGGCCTTACTGTCAGCGAATAATTACGTAATCATCATCTTGGGGGATTATTATCGTGGGTAAAGAGAGATTTTTCTCTTTCATGATAATACTTTTTAAGGAATTTATGAGAGCTCTAAGCACATCATTTTGTTCGTATCTCGGAGATAAATGAACTAATGCGACATTTCTAGCATTCAATAACAATGCGTCTTTCACAGCTTCTTCTATAGTAGAATGTCCTGTAGATACCGCTTCATCATGGTGAGTCTCACCAATAAAAGTTGCGTCATGTATTAACAGATCAGGAGGAGTTCTGATGAGACCCGAGAGATATTTGACTGGTCGGCTATCTCCAGTATAAATTATGATTCGTGGAGGTCTTATGGTTACGAGAAACTTTTCAACCTTATTAGCTGTTAACTTTCCAAGATTCCTTTCGCTTTCTCCTATTTCTTTAGTTAATCTCTTAATGTTAAGAGTTTTATGAGGCTGTGTTTCTGATATTATAAAACCGATTGATGAGATATAGTCGGTGTGATAAGTCTTAAAACCAAGTATCTCAATATCTTTCTCTTCATAAATTGTGACTAATGAATAGTCTGAGATTACATGAGCTTCTCTTACTATAATCTTGAATGGCGTCTCAAGAAGCTGAAAAGCTTGTTCAATATGATATATAAAATTCGATACACCAGGAGGGCCTATTATCATCACAGGATCTTTTCGCCCTAATAATTTTAATGATGTGAGAAATCCTGGAAGACCCGTAGTATGGTCTGCGTGAAGATGAGAGATTAATATGATGATTTTAGACTTTATCGGATGAAACTTCTTTATTAATAAGACATTTTGACAGCATTCTCCGATGTCTAGAATTAATAGCTTATCCTTATACTGTATCACAATACAGGGTAAGCGTCTATTCCTAAGCGGTATGGTGCCTCCAGTACCCAGAAAGTGTATAATGATAGGTTCAGGCATTTATTATTCACAACCATACAGCCCTAGGGAAAGCTCTAAGATATCATTTAATTCCGATAAAATGTTGGAGGTATCATGAAAGAATTTCTCAGAGAATTCTTTAAGATAATTAGATATAAATGCACGGATGATTTTATAAGTTTTGTAAACAGAATTGAGAGCGTCATTCTTCTCCCAGTTCTCTATAGCGAAGCGCCTTTGAAGCATAATCCTAATGAATTTTAAAATGTTTTTAGAGTTTAGTCTCAGCCAGTTATTCGCTGTTTTTATAATTAGCTGAGATGCCATAACTTTTTGCTTGTGTTGAATATCTTGGCTGGAATTAATAAACACCGTTCCTATACCGCGTGATATTTTATCTTTTAATATCTTCTTTTTCATGAATACTATAATATCAATATTATTAATAAGACTCTCATTTATGTTAAATACATTTATCCACCTATTAATTAGCTCGGTGATATTAGTAGCATGGATAGTGCCTAAGCCCCTTATACCCGTGGAGAGTGCGTGAAAGAATGCTAAGTTATCTCCCCTAGACTGTAACTCCCCTATTGCTACGTAATCTGGAGATCTATGAAGAAGTTTTATTATCTCTTTCTCCTTACTATACTGGCTTTCACCGGCTTCGTAAGGTCTAACCTTAATATACATTACATTCTTTTGATAACGAGAGAGATCCGGAAGTTCCCTAACATCCTCAATAATAATGATTCTCCATTTTCTCGGCATAATTGCTAACAAGAACGCTAATAATGATGTCTTTCCAGAACCAGGTTCCCCTGCGATAACTATGTTAGGCCTAAGAGCTAACATAGTTATCAGAAACGAGAGAGAATCTAGATCTTCTTCACGTTGTACCCAATAGTGAGGAGGAAGAGGAGATTTATGAATTCGTCTTATATCCAAATATGGCCCATAAGGAGTTAAGGGTGGGAAATCTATACTTATTCGGAAATGAAAGTCTTGCGTTAATAAGCTGACTTTTAATGAGGGGTTTTCTATACTAACTGGTTGGTTCGCCATGAATTTAGAAATGTACACTAACTTCTCAATCTCCTCCGGAGTTAATCTAAATAGGGCTTTTAATCTCCCGAACCGTCTATGGTCGAGAAAAACATCTCCTGTTGATGAATTAACGTATATTTCATCTATATTCTCATCTAGGAATAGGGGGATCAAATTATGAAAACCAAGGCATTTATATGCTACAACTGTAGAGATAGCGTCTATTTCCTCTTTGGATTTATTGAGTAAAGTAGATGTTAGATTTTTATTCTGCTTTAAATCCTGATTAACAAGATTCTTTAATTCCTTTATGAATTCTTTAAAATCACTTAGGTAGGATAATCTCCTGTCTCGGATTACTTTTTTAAGGATTTTATAAGCAAGAAACGAGATAATGCTTTCGAGATTTTCAGCAATTTTTACAGAGTAATAATTACTAGACGAATTCATGCTAATATAACATCTATAGATGCAGCGAACAATATATGATGCAATAATCCTTTTCTCAGACAACTTATTCTTCCCTAGTAAAAGGGTTCAGGAAAGTCTGTTAAAGTATTCTTTATAATGTCTTAAGATAGTGAATTGGCTAATACCTAATGTTTCTTCTAGAGCCTTCGCGGATATTAGAGGTCTAATATTCAATTGTTTACATGCGAGCTTATCAGCTATATAGATACATATTGCAGCAAGGACTGTTCTTGACCTACCTGATGTATCCTGAACGCGTAAGCTCGCAAGTAATTGATAAATATGCAATTTAAGTACTCTCAAATAAGCTGGTAAATCTAAATATGATACCCTTTCAATCCGTTGTGTGACTAAATAATGTCTTAAAAGTCTAGGTAATGCGTGAAGAGCTAGCTTTTTTATCTCTTCCTTAGCATCTAATTCCTGGAAAGACAGTCGTACATCTGATAATATTGAAATTAAACGTCTTAATAAGATCCTTTTCCGAAGTTTTTTTCTAGAAATGCATACCAATTTTTGTAGCGTATACTTGCCAAATCCCCTATTCCTTAGCACTAACCAAAATGCTGCTAGAGAGATCTCATATAATGTGGCATTATACTTCTGTTTTAGTGGAATAATTCCTAAAGCGATGCGGATGGTTTCTTTCATTATAGGTTGAAAAGCATTAATATCTTCTCCAAGTTCTCGGATTAACTCTTGAATAAATGACTTTATCCGAAACATAGTAAGTTTGCTAATGCTTAAATCATTGACAGCTATTAGTGAATCATTATCGAAAAAATCAATTTTACTAGTTAAGACACCAGGAGACATCAAAGTGCACCAAAATTAATTTTCAATAAACTATTTGAAAAAGAAAAGATATAAGTGGTAATAAACAAAGTTGTAACTAATAAGGTCAAGAAAGTACTTTTCTTTCGAGTTTTTCTTCCAAAGTATATTACTAGAAAATTGCATTAGTTTTTAAGCTCCAGTGTCATCAAGGAGAATGCAGGGAGAGAGAATGTTATTTTTATTACGTGCTTATGCATCAGAGAAAATAGCTAAAGTTCTAAAGGACATAGTGAAGATTACCAATAAGAGAATATCTCCGGAAGCATTGCCGATAATACTATTTCTCATGCATAATGTGAGTGAAAAAGAGTGGGGGAAAATATTAGAGGTGCTTCGGGATTCTTACAAAGAAGCCAACACGATAACCTACAATATCATTAACGATGTGATAAGGAAACATCTATATAAATCTACACAAGCTAAGGAGGAAAAATTTGGAGGAAGAGACGGGAAGCTAAAGGAATCAAAAACTCGAAGCATACCAGCTATTAGTAAACTAACTGGAAAGAATAGGATATCTGAGTTAAGAAGCGCAAAAATAGAGGATTACATACTATCTCAGAAAATTAGCAATGAAAGAGAGATTCTACCCCCTAGCGGTAAACTAGAGAAAACAAACATTAAGGATTCTGAAAGAGATCTTAGCAAGTCCATCAGTTCAGTCATGGATTCAATGACTAATAAAGCTTTGACTGAAAAATCAACGGTTCTAAGCGAGTTTTCTGAAGAAAAAGTTGTAAAAGAGATCCCTTTAATTTCTCAGGAAAAGATCATGCCTTCATTAAAATTTGAGCCGATAAAAGTTCCGCAAAGAGTAGTTATTGAAGACTCCACGGAGCTCTTTAGGCAGTATTTTGTAAACAGATACATAAGGATAAGGGAAATTTTACTTAAACGCATTTCTAGAGGAGTGAATGGACAAGGTTCTAGCGAGGATTATCTAATTGTGATGGTGAGGGAAAAAAGAACTGAGAGGAAAAAGAAAATTGGAATACTTATAGGAGATACGCTGGAGCGAGAGATAAGGATTATAGTACCCCTAGAGGGTGATCTCGCTGCAAAGTTTAAGCATATCTTGTTAGATAGCGTCATAGCAGTGGAGGTAAAGCCTAGAAAAGATAAGGGATATTATTTGGCTACAGATATTATTTTCCCAGAAACGCCAGTATTAAGGGAAAGAAATAGAACTCCATTTTCAGTAAAAATAGCTTTCATATCGGATATTCATGTGGGAAGTTCAAAGTTCCTGCGTGAAAGTTTCTACAACTTTATTAATTTCATAAATTGCCAAGTTGATGACGAAGAATTAAGGAAATTAGCTAAGGAAATCAGATACATCTTCATAATAGGGGACCTAGTAGATGGAATAGGCGTATACCCAGAACAAAAAAGCGAATTAGAAATTGTAGACATTTATAGGCAATACGAAGAGTTAGCTGATCTGCTGGAAAAAATCCCTAGGGAGAAAACAATAATAGCAATTCCTGGAAATCACGATGCGGCGGGAAAATTCGTTCCTCAACCTCCAATACCTGAGAAAATCGCTCAGCCGCTTTACAGCATACCTAATATTAAAATATTAGGGAATCCAGCATGGATTAGAATTGGTGGAGTTAAAATTCTTCTGTACCATGGATACGGTATTGAGCACATGGCAGCAGACCTAGAACTCCCAATTCAAGAACCTTCGAGGATATTAGTAGAGATGTTGAGAAATAGACATCTTATGCCTACGTGGGGAAAAATTCCAGTAGCACCTACAAAGGAGGATTATCTAGTAATAGATGAGGTGCCAGACATATTAGCTGTCGGACACATACATATAGCAGATATAAGAATTTCAAAGGGTGGGGTTGTTCTTTTAAGCACTGGATCTTTTCAAGATTTGACAATATGGCAGAGACAGCTCGGAATTAAACCAACGCCAGGCATAGTACCAATAATCGACTTGAATACCTATGATGTAAATGTAATAAAATGCGATAGAAAAGGCTGCTGGCTTATCCAATAATGATTAAAAGCATCATATTAACATTAATGGTAACTTTTAAATCGACACGGGGATAATATTAGGAAAGCATCTTCTATTTCTCATGAGATGGTAAAAATGGCTTTCATTAGGAAAAAATCTATTGAGATAAAATCAAATAAAGTAGAAATAGGACCGCCAAGATTGACCGTATATGAGATAGCTAGAATAATAGGCGCAAGAGCTACTCAAATAGCTTTTGGAGCACCTATATTAATCTCATTAGCAGAAGTAACCTTGACAGAAATAAACGAGATCGATATCGCGAAATTAGAACTAAAACTCGGTGTTTTACCAATCACTATTCAAAGATGGCTACCAGATGGTAGGTATCAAAATATTCCCATACAGTGGCTTAAATTTGAAGAAAACATATAATACGGGAGTAATAAATTAATATATTGAAGGAGGGTGGGAAAAATGAGCGGCGGGGTGATAATCACGATCATTGGAAGAGATAGACCAGGGTTAATTGCCGAGATATCATCAGTAATTAGCGACTTAAATGGTAATATAGAGGATATAAGAGGGCACACGATACCAGTTGAATCTGGAAGAAAAATTGCGAGTATTTCTCTTCTCGTAACGGCTTCTAAAGAACCAGAAACGTTATTTATAAGGTTAAGGGATAAATTAGAGGAGATAGCTGAAAAATATCGATTAAGGATCTCAATATATCCCGTTTCGGATATCTTGGCAGAAACTATTGAGGAGCAGACTCAATAATCTTAAAGCTGAATTTAGGAGGTTTTTTCATATTTCCGTTAAGCCAGTCATTGATGCCTTTCATTATTTCAGAGACCAAGTTATTTATGACGTTATCTTCATTAGATAGGCTGATTTTATTTTCTTTTAACTTAGTGTAAAAATCGTAGACGACCCATGCAATATACCTACCCAATGGATGTGGTTTCCTTTTGCTTACCTTTCTTAAAGGCTCAAATATTTTCTTTAGATTCTCTTTTCCTAATCGTATTAAATTAACGCCAATTTTCTTAGCTAGTTTGATGAATAGATCGCTATCTTGCTTCACACCATATTCTTCAAGAGCTTTACCAAGTGTGGTTTCAGAGTCCCCGCTTTTCAGAATAACACCCTCAAAGCCCCATTTTAGAATAGTTTTACCAATTCGGTAGCATAACTGATCAAGAATTCTATCATTTAACATTTCTTTTTCATTTAATTCATGAACAGGTCTTCCACCACGTTCTAGAATAACCATATTTACTTGGCGAGTCCATTCTGATAATCCTTCACCACGTACTGTCTTCTTCCTCTTAACTCCCTTCAAATTGATTATCTTGTAACCTCCAGTCTTCTTCTGAACCTTGTATTTCTTCGGACGGTAACCAGGGGGGCCACTTTTCAGAACTTGCTTGAGACTAGGACCAGGGATTCCCTTGAGGTGCGGAAAGCCAGCAATGTCGCTTCCACCACGTATCTGAAACTTGTAGCCAGGGAAACCGATAGAGTCCCCTTCTATAATATCTCCAATTTTCTTACCATAAAAATAAGCTTTTATATCCTCTTTCTCGATTTCAAACTTAACCGAAATCCCCGTTCCAAGAAAGGATGAACAATCATTGATAACCAATTGAAGGGGCGTGACCTTACGGGAAGACATAATCCATCACCCTAGGCCGAGTCCGGGCGATTCCGGCTCAGCATATAATGCTAGGGACTCTTTCAAAACTGTTTTTAAATCTTGCGAAATCTTAAAGGATTCATAAAACTACCTAACACACCAGATTTTCTCTTAATGAATTTGAAAAAATAAGTAAAAGTAGAGCTAGTAGTGCTCTCTAATACATTATCGCTAACGCACTAGAAATTTCCCGACTACTTCTTTCTACGTCCAGTTCTCCTAGGAGCAATAGCTCCAACTTTCCTACCAGGTGGGGCATGTCGTGAAACACTCTTTGGCTTGCCAGGGCTCTGATCTCGCCCGCCTCCAAAGGGGTGGTCACAGGCACTGATGGGACGGGAGCCCCCACGAGTGTGTAGTGGGACTCCCGTCCTTTCATCGCCACCCCTCGGGTGCGGGGCCACTTATGCGCCTTTACTCTCCATTTATGGTAAGCATTGCCCGCTTTGACTAATGGTAATTCATCTTTTCCAGTTCCAGCTACGATACCAATTTGTGCCCTGCAATCCCAGTTTATTCTTATTATTCTCTTCCCAGGAAGCTCTAGCTCTGTCTGCTCTAGGTGAGCATGGTGAGCTCTAATTATAGCATACGTTCCAGCGGCTCTTGCGATCTTACCTCCATCGCCAGGTCTTATTTCTATATTGTATACAGGAGTTCCCTCGGGAATTTTTCTTAAAGGTAATGCGTTTCCTATGTCTATTTCAGCGTTTTCTCCTATCTGGATTTCCTTCCCAGTATATAATCCCTCAGGAGCTATTAACCATATTTTCTCCATTTCACCATTTGCTCTCACAAATTTAACTAAGGCTAATGGAGCATATCTTCCTGGCTCCTTATATAACTTTAAGACGGTTCCCTTAACTACATCATGCATAGCTTCAGGCCAGTCTGGTATTTTGACATCGGCAACTCTGATACCTGGAGGTGCTCTATATACCGAGGATCCTCTTCCAATTCTCTGTGCTCTAATACGCTTACCCATTATAATCACCTTTTCATGATTATTGGTTAGAATCATCTGAGACAGAGGATTTAAATTATTGCATCTGGAAATATGATTGAGAAAATTTTCTACTATTTCATCAGCGTACTTTTTCCTATATATTTATCTGAACCAGAATAAGCCCCCTTCACAGATGACCTAAAAATTCAGCCTTATCTTTATCTACATGCCTTTTTAACATAATATGATAATTTTCGTGTTTATAACTAAGAGAAAATAGCAAAGTACGTGACAATATTTTACGAATGGTAAGTATCTATCGTAAAAAGAGATTTAGGCATGTGTATTCCTACCATTTTCGTGCGCATAATATTTTTCCATCTCTTTTTTGGAGAAAAATTTTATGCCAAATGTTTTCTAAAAAAGAGTATTCTCTGGATCGCGGTTATTAAGGAAAAAATAATCACTACCACAGCTATATAGCAGAATGTTCCAGGAAAGTAGTATTCCGCTACAAGTCCGATAAATATCGATATAATCTTTTCTTTTCTCTCGAAAAATCCGACACCTTGCCCAGAAATATTTGACAAAGACTCGCCCCGTGCTCTTACGTAACTTGGCATTATCATCGAAAAATACATTAGTGCTCCCAACCAGCCAGGTAAGTAACCCCCTAAGATTAAACCAATTATTATCTCGAATTCGACTGTTCTATCCGCGAAATGATCTAATAATTGACCAAACTTAGACACCCTGCCAGTAGCTCTTGCAACTGAGCCATCTAGGATATCCATAAGAACGGTGATCGTAAAAGTAAGCAAAGCTAAGGGAATATTTCTATGGGTTAGGTAGTAAAGAGGGAGAAGGCCTACGAAAATAGAGAGGATTGTTATTTGATTAGGTGTTATACCGAAGGTAGATAATAATTTACCTATAGGAATAGTCCATTTTTCGTATTTTTCTCGAAGTTTTCCCATCATTTTATCCTCCGAACATCGATTAACAAGCGCTCAAATCGCTTTATAACATCCTTTAGGCTCATTTTAAAGTGGGGTCCCGTATCTTCTACCATAAACGATGCTGCGGCTGATGCGAAAACACAAGCCTCTAAAACATCACCATATTTTAAATAGTAAAAAGTGAATGCTCCAGCATAAACGTCTCCACAACCAGTAGGATCACGTTCGATAGTTCTGTACGCTGGAATGTAGTAAATGCCCTTTTCAAATGCTACAATAGATCCCCTTTCAGCAAGCGTTACTATACCTACAAACTTATTGAGTGAATAGATTTTTTGAGCCACTTTAACTGGATCTAGTCCTGGGAACAAAACCGCGGCTTCATGCTCATTAGGCTTAGTAATATTCGTAATTTTTATAATCTCATAAACATCGGGATTCGTGATTCTAATAACCCTTCCATCTCTGATTTCTCTTATTAGACCCTGAGGATCAACAAAAATTAAGGCATCTGTTTCTTTCTTAAGACTTCTTACAAGATTAAGATCGATTTCTTTTAATATAGGTCCAAGAATTATTGCGCGCGAATCTAGTGCTTCAGAAGGAATATTCTCAAAGGAAATATTATCCGCAACGCCTAGAACTCTAAGCTCTCGATCACTCATTTTTTTGTCTATGTATTTTAGGTAGAAGCCACCTGTTTGTTTGCTCTTTATTGGAAATGCTTTTACATTATATCTACTAGTGATTTCCAAAAAATCATGTAAAAAATCATCACCAATGCATCCTATTATCCCAGCACGTCCTCCTAGCTTACCAATTGTTAATGCTGAATTCGTGCTACAACCAGATAGTACACGACCATTTGTCTTTACATACGGTGTGATTATTATGTCATAGACTGGATTTCCTATGGAAACAACATCGAATATCATTTAATCACCAAATCCCTTATAGGGTCAGTAATCGATTCGAATAAGCTATTTAACATCGAAAAATCAAATGCTAAAAACTTTTTAAAAGGATATTAATCTCTTAGTGGCCGAAAAGGGGATTATTTTCTCTTCTGAAAAGTGTGAGATATAGCCGTTGTTAAAACGTAAATGAATGAGGCAAAAGCTAATGTGGCGTAGAGGAAAGATTGTACTAATGTTGTCTCATATATGTACCCCTGGGCGATATTCGTTAATACGTAAATGGCTAATAGGAAGCTTCCAATTACCATAACGACGCCGAAGAAAAGTCTAATGATGAGGGATGGAAGGAGAATTAGTAGCAAGTATCTCAAGGTAGAGGAGAATAGTTCTCTACCAGTAATTCTATTAACTTCATCTGGCGATTTTTTGGCAAATTCTTCCAGATAACTCAGTATTTTAGAGCTCATGTATAAGCTTGTCCCTTCTCCCAGAAACGCGTATCCTTCATATGCATCACGGAGAATAATTGTAGCAAGCGGGCTGAGAATTTCCATAAATCTCTTTGATACCCTTAATCCCTTAATCCTTTCTTTTTCTTTAGCTTGAACACTAATCATGCCTAATTGGCGTGCAATTCTGGAATGCCTATTTGCGATAGTATTTAATTGATGTGCCGCATACGATAGATGTGCAGCAATCTCAACATACATAAAGAAGTAAATAATAAAGAGCGCGGTACGATCAGTAAATAAGTTGTGAAGGAAGCTAGGCAATGAGGTAAGCGAAAGTAAAGAGTAACAGGTCAGTTCTGGAGTAACGTATGGGCTAAAAAGCACGCCTAATATATAACTGAAAAATATGAGTAAACAAGCATTGAGTAACTTTTCATACTTTAAGGTTCTTGAGAAACCGAGTATCATGAGAGTTGCGAATAGAATTAATACAGTCACTGTTGCTCGCATGAGTTCAATGCGTGACTGAATAATGATATGCAAAAGGAATGATGGGTCATTAAGGGATTCTGGAGACACATTAATATTGAAAAAGCTTAGTAAGTAGGCAATTAAGATGCTTAGAAAGAACTTGGAAAAATCTGCAGCTGGGAACTGGACGTATAGCAAGAACGCTATAAAATATATTGTTGTAAGAAGAATGAAAGTCTTTAGTATTCTAATAAAAGTTAGCATAACAGCTAATGGTTCTAAGCCGAAACCTAGTAAGACTAGAAGAGTGTAGATTAAGTAGACGCCCAGAATGAAAATTATAAACTTGAGAAATAGTATAATTCTGAAAAACTTTTTTGATTCCTTAGCAAGTTTTTCGCTCAATACATATAGGGAGCTCACTCTATTCTCACGCTCCGACTATACTATTGCTATGCTTCTACCTTTTGCTCTGAGGAACATTTCTAATGCGACAGCTAAGATATCCTCAGGGCCCACATCCACTACATAAACTCCATACTTCGCTAATCTCTGCTTTATACTCTCCCGCCTACTCATGTATTCGGCTAAAGCAACCTCCTTCAGAGCTTCTATGTACCTATCTCCAGTTATACGCTCGAATAGAGGACCTATTGGCGCTATGATCACAGGATAAACTTTGTGAGCTAACGCTATTTTTATTCCTTCTTCTAAAATCGAAGGATCTCCCTCTAAATCAGAGATTATAAGTGCTAAGGAGAATCTACGTTCTCTGAGTATAAATTCCCTCATAGCAATATGGAAATTAGATGTTCCTTGGGGTTCTAATTTGGCGAGTGCGTCGAGGAGCTTATAAAAATGTCTTCTTCCTCGTCTCGCTGGTAAGAATTCAAGGATTTTATCTGAGTAAGCAACCAAACCAAAGAAATCTTGTCCTCTATTAGCTATATAAGCCAAAAGTACTGCTGCACGTGTAGCATAGTCAAGCTTGGTAAATCTTTTAGTACCACTGCCCATTGTGAGCCCGCAATCAATAAAGATGTAAACTTTTACATTTTTTTCGCTTTCATACTCTTTCACATATAATTCTCCACGTTTTGCCGTGGTTTTCCAGTCAACAAACTTTAGACTATCGCCTACTTGGTATTTCCTTAGACCCCAGAAATCATATCCATGACCTTTTTCACGTACTCTGTATCTCCCAAAAAGCAGACCTCCATACATTTTCTGCAAGAATTCGAATCGTCTTACATCCTCATACGATGGATAAACAATTATCTCAGTTTTTTTATCTACAAGATATTCTTTAATGAAAAGCGATGCTTTATCCTGGAATACTACTTGGAAAGGGCCTAAATAATAAATTCCTCGTGCTCCACACCTAAGAATATATGAAAAGGAAACCGTTCCTCTTGGAGGGAGGGTAAGGGAAAAATAATTTTCTCCAAATACAATGTCAAATGTATCTGGTACTATATCACTTATAAAGAGATTCGTTATCCAAAATCTAGTGTTATTCTTAACTTTAATGTTTACGAGTAAGAGATCACCAGCGAACCTTCTTATATCTGAAACTTCTCTTTCTATCTCAATGCTTGTGATGTTAGCTATCCTGCTGAATGATATGTACGACAAAAGGATGCTCCCGATTAACATATTGCCAAGTATTAATAAGTATGGTGATAGAAACACTAGTTGGTCGATATTAGGAGCGAAAATTTTGAGATCAATATTAAGAGTTTGCAGCAGAAATACGTAGAAATCCCTCAAACCATAAAAGGATAAAGCAAGTAGCTCCGCGGATGCTCCTAAAAGCAGTAGTAATCCGCCTCTCTTAGTTAGCAATAATCTCTCACCTTATTCGGGAACACTAACGCTTCGAAGTATTGAGATAACTACATCATCTGTAGTTACGCCACTCAATTCGATTTCAGGCTTTAGGATGATACGATGTCGTAATGCTGGAAGAGCCACATGTTTTACATCATCTGGAATAACATAGTCGCGTCCTTGCATCGCAGCA
>JAHKLG010000090.1 GCA_029856625.1 Candidatus Njordarchaeota archaeon
TCAGCTAACGCTCCACGAAACCGGTAATTATCGTCCCATCGAATGATCTCATTCGCGATAGAATTAACATCTGGCGGGATAGAATGTATTATAATTGGTTCTGGAGGTTTTAAAGCAATGACACGCTCCATTTGAATGGGAATTTCACTAATGATTACTTCCTCTTCTCTTCTAACACCACTTTCTACCGATTTCTCAGGAATTTCATGTTTTTTCTCGTAAGCTCTTATTATCTGACGAAGCTTCCTATATTTTATCGCTAATATTATTAATCCCGTCGAAAGAGCAATGAAAAGGATGCCTAATAGTAATAGTAGGGGATCAGAGTACACGCCAGCGAAAATATTTATTAGAAGCATCCTTACTTACCCTAATATTGCAACATATAACAAAAAACTTTAACCTAAACCCTAATATTAAATGTTATTGTTTTGAAATAACGAACTAGCTAAAACCTTTTACTCCTTAATCCTCTTTTAGCACTATTTTTTGCTCAATAGATAAAATATAATATTAAGTATTCAGAGCCCACAAATCAAGTGGTTTTTGTGGCGTAATCATCAACCTTATGAATAAGAAAGTGTGTTCTAGGTGTTGAATTATTTATAAGCCCGTTTACCCAAGTTTCATAGCATTAGTTAGTAAAATAAAGGAAGCATTATAATGATATTACATTAGGATTATGATGATTCCTCCTCCTTAGTTAGTGAGAGTTTTTTCCTTCTCAATTCCTCTATCATGTACTTGAAGATGAGTTCTCCTAATGCTTGGAACGCCTTATCTATATTAATGTTTTGGAGAGCCGATGTTTCAATGTAGGGCACCTTAAAACCGAATAGATCTGATAATTTCTTTGCAAGTTCTTCTCCCTCTTCTGCTGTAATGCATCCTGGAACGCTTTCTCTTAGATCAATCTTATTCCCAATTAACACAATTGGATACTTTCCACCAGCATGTCTTATGAATTCCTTAGCCCATTCGATAGCATTATTATATGATTCCCTATTAGCCACATCAAAAACGAGGAGTGCGCCTCTAGCTCCAAGGTAGAATGCTGGACGGACATGTTTCCAGTGGGGTTGACCAGCTAAATCCCAGATATGCCAAATGAATTTTATTTCGCCGTATTCTGGTATCTCGATACTGCTTTCCTTCTTATAGAAATCAACACCTACTGTCATAATATATTCATGAATGAACTCCCTACCCAAAAATCTATGAGCTATAGATGTTTTTCCTACGGCCCCATCTCCTATAAGAACAATCTTAACCTGAACCTCCCTCATTGACATAATAATCAACTCAGAGTATTAACTGAGGAAATGTCTTAATGAAGACAACTTTGTTATAATATTTTTAAAGCAACATGTTATACAATAACCATACACGTTTCCAACTATTTGCTTCAGAGTTCTCTAAAAAGAATCAGAATCTAAAAATACCAATGTATGATGCTGAGAAAACACTTAGGGATTTCCCTTATGGTTTTATTATGATCCAGAATTGTAGTTAGTTAAAAATGAAGTTTCTGCGGAGTAGCTAAGAAAAATTTATATTTTATCTGGTTGTTAAAGGTATTCGGTCTTCTCTTTTCCCCTCATTGGTGGGACAAGTTGTTAATCTGCGATTTCTACATTAGCTATGATGAGTGGGCAGAGACTAAATATTATCCATATGAGGGGTATGATTTCCTACTAGGTAGAGATGGATGCCTTTACTTCCTTGAGGCAAACGCTGTTCCAGCTGGTATTTATGTTCTCTCTGTCATAACTAGGATGCAATATAATGATTTACCACCTTATGAGAAGCATTTAGCTAATGATTTAGTAAAATTCGTGGATAGATTCGCAGAAATGGCCCTCATATACTATTACTACGAGAGAGGAGAGTCCCCACAAACGGCCATAGTAACCGTCCCACCTCATAGGGAAGGTTTTCTTAATCCTGAAAGGATAGCGATCAGCTACGCATTGAGGAGAAAGGGAATCAGAAGCTGGGTAGTTGGTAAATCAAAACTTATCTACGAGAACGGTTTTGTCTATTTCTTAGACCCTAAGAATCATGAAGAGATCTATCCAGATCTAATAATAAGAAGAAGTTTTGATTTTCCAAAAAAGGTAAAACAAATAGTGATAAATCCTAGCGAGGTTGGTTATATTACTGGAAGCAAGATAAGAACTTATAAGGTTATTTCTAAACTCTTAGATTCTCTACCAGAATTGGCCAAGTATGTTAAGATACCATTCACTTTGTATTCAAGATCACTTAATAAGGTAACCAGATACGTTGAAGAAATTTTAGAAATGGGCAAAAGGGTCATTGTTAAGCCTGCTAGCGGTTCTGGTGGAGAGGGTATAATTGTGATTAACTCTAAGGAGGAATTGGAGAGTAAGAAGGGATTACTTGAGAAAAGCGCTCGAAATAAGAAATACTTGATGGTACAAGAATTGATTCTTCCTGCCCCTGTACTTATTAAGGGAAATAGATACTACGCCTTTGACATCAGAGCATATGGCTTCATGGGACGATTAGTTGGTTTGCATCTCAGAAGAGCTCCGATACCTATTGATACAAATTATTTAGATTTAGACTATTACAATGTCGTCAGTAATGTTTCTGCAGGAGGAGTACCCATAATTGCGCTAATGGATCGGCGTAGTAAAAGGGATCTCCGCTTTATAAGAACCAAGAAATACACTCTGAGGATGGCTGATAAAGTTTTCAGAACTGACGATTATGTAACCATAGTTGGGGGAGAATTACTCAGGAGAATTGAGTACATAGTTCGTGTTTTCTCTAAAGCAATTAGTTCTGCGACGTCCTTATAGACCTAGAATTCTTGGTGATTGTTTTGAGTTTTAAAGTGAGATTAAAATATCTCAGTCTTATCAGGTTGTATTCTGAGATTAATAAGTTAGAAGAAAGTATAAGAAGCGGGGGGAGCATTGATTTTAATCTTGTGAAGAGAATCGCTAAGAAATTAAGAAGCTTTGATATTCTAGAAAATGGGGTTTCTCATACTCTCTTATGGGCGTTTCCCTTTGCAATATTTCTTGAGGAAGAAAAATTCTTTAAAAAGAAAAAATCCTTAATACGATTCCTAAGAACCTCGTTAGAAAAGGTGATAATGGAAAGGAATAAGGCGTTATGGGATAGGGGAAATAAGGAAAGTTTTGAAAGAATCATGCGTTTTGATCTTCCATTACCCCTAGAAGATTTAATCAGAGGGTTCGAATATATAGAGGGTAAAAAACCAGTTCTTCTCACAACCCCTCATGCGCAAGCTCCCCTTCAGGACGCATTTGTTGAGGAGTTCGTTAAAAGAGTGGCGAGAAAGACCGCTGCTTATGCCTTAATATCAAGACTCTCTCGGGTATACATAGATTATAATCGAAAGATCGCACGAGTAACACCATTTAGGAGAATAATAGAAAGGCTTTCTCTTGTGGAGAAAAAAATAAAGCTCATCTTAGATATTCACAGCACATCTAATACTGAGTCCGAACATGATGTGGAGATTGGAATTTTCGGCGGATTATCAGTGTCTAGGAGATATGTTGTTAAGTTATTTGAGAAGCTAGTGGAATACGGATTAAGACCAGTTATTGAGAAGAAATATGTTGGAGGAGACATAATTCGTTATCATTCTTTCCCACCATTCGTAAACGCAATTCAGTTAGAATTTATAGATTTCTCAAGAGCCAAGAAGAGAAAAGCGGCTGAGAAAGCTCTTATTGATTACATTCTCTCTTTAAAGTTTTAGAGGGTTGAATATGACTCAGCGTCTGGCAGATTATAAGGTTCTAGTAGGTGTTGAGGAGGAATTATTCATAGTTAATTCTCGTGGCTTTCTTGCAAAAGCTTCAGAAGCGGTCTCTAAGGAGCTTATCCAGCATTTAAGAGAGGATCCAGAATTGCTGGAGGAAGCTAGAAAGTACTTATTTGGACTTCAATGGGAACCGAATCCAAGCCAGATAGAATATGTTACTCTTCCCACACCAATAGAGCGCATTGTGGATGCGGTGTGTTTTGGTAGAGAATTATTAGCTAAGGCCGCGCAGAATATAGGCTTGCTTATTTATGTTGGGAGTACGCATCCCGTCCAGAGTACGCCACTACCAATTAATGGTACTCACATCAATATATCGATTCGGAAGAAAAACAATAAGAGGCTTCCTCTTAGAGCACTTACCTATATCTATAATAATATAAGGAATCACTTACCAGAACTCATAGCACTATCAGCAAACTCACCTGTTTGCGCGGGAGAATACACAGGATTCGCTAGTTCCAGACTTAGGTACAGTAAGGTCTTAAGAGTTTCTGAATATGGTAAGATTAGGAGAATTCCTCTATCGATAGTCCCACGCAGGAAGAGAATGGTCTTCAGATACATTATTTTATTCAATAAACCCAAAGCGCATGAATATAAACTAGTTGTTAACCAAGCCGGAAATAGGCTTCTAGATATAACACCTAGAGGACCTATTACCAATATTATAGAGGATATTCGAAAATCCCCTAGAGAGACAAGGATTGAGATCAGAGCTATTGATAATCAATCAAGTGAGAAATTCCTGAGTGATATAATAAAGATAATTGCTGGTTTAGCCCTTGAAGCTCTGCACAAATTAATTAGGGGGGAAAGGATAAAAGAGCGGCCTCAGCTCATAGCGAATAGGGAGAAAGCTATAAGATCTGGTATAGATGCTACTTTTCTCATCAATGGGGAATCTATAAGCGCTTACGAAGCTGTGAAAATGATGCTTGAGCGGATTAGTTATTACCTAGATTTACTAGATTTAAAGCTGGAATCTCCCATCGCAAGAGCTATTCCCGAAATAAAGTATTATGGTGCTCCGAAGATAATAGATGAGGATGGAATATATGGTCGCCTCTTACTAAGAGGTAAAACTATTGTGAATGTGAGGATAGGGACTGAGAGAGTTCTTCTTGATAATTTTGGTGTCACGAAAGTACTCCCTCCCAATTCCTTAGTAAAAGGTCTTTTGTTAAGAGATTACTCCCTAAAATGGGTAAGTGAGAAACCAGGAATAATCCATAGATACAAAGAGATTCGAAGAAGATATTGGTTAATGATGAATGAAGGATATATAAGAATTCTACCAGGAGATGAAATCATCAGCGCGGAGTCTGCTGCTCAATTCTTAAGTAACAGGCTTGAGAAATACTTATTGGAATAAATAGATTTGTTAGCTATAGGATGAGAGCTAACCATACCGCAAATAGACCAGTTAGGAAAATACCGTCAAATGTTCCTGCTCCTCCTATACTAGCTACCGGAGCTCCCAGATAGGGTATCTTCTTTAAGTTCATTAAGTCAGCCCCAATCAAGGCTCCTAAAGAACCAGTTATGTAAAGAGACGCATAAAAATCAATAGGCGCTAAAATAGGCTGTAGAAAAGCGCATGTAAGCAATGTGAATAATGGTGGCAAAAAGGTCGGTGTGGCAATACCTATTCCTGGAACGGGTCTCGCCACTTGGTTAATGAGGAGAGAATTGATTATTACAGCTAAGATAATTTTCGCTAAGACGAGAGGCCCAAACAATATGGTATATCTCACTATAAGATAAACTGAAAGAAGAACGGGGATGATACACCCACCTAGATTCACGGCTATTAGCGTCTTATGCTCCTCCCAATCAATCTCCGGCACAACCCACTCTATAAAGAAAACTTTCACAATCCTAGCTCTTATGATGGGCTGATAGCTCTTAACGTAAGAAACGGGAATATTAACCAGACTGCCCAATAACGAAGCTTCAATTATCAGAAGAATAACCCAACCAGGGAGATCTAAAATTATGCGAAATATGGAGCCATAGAAGAGAATCCAGCTAAAGACTAGGAATGAGAGTAAAAGATAAAACAAGAAATATTCTAATCGCAAGGGAAGATATATTTTTCCACGTCGACTAAAAGACAAGGTGTCCCCCTTATGATGAAGCAGTATAACCAGAAAAATAATCCTAAA
>JAHKLG010000091.1 GCA_029856625.1 Candidatus Njordarchaeota archaeon
ACAATCTAATTATACCATTTAAAGGCCCGCTTGGAATAAGAGTTATGTCGATACTATTTCTCCTAGAGCAGGAGGATCAACCCATCATATGGATGGGTCCGCTAGTTGCTAAGGCTATTCAGCAATTTATCGCTCAAGTGGATTGGGGTGAATTAGATTTTCTCATAATAGATCTTCCTCCGGGAACGGGAGACGAAGCATTAACAGTCATGAAGTATGTCCCAGATCTCACAGGAGTTGTGATAGTTGTTACTCCACAGAAAATAGCAATCCACGATGCTAGGAAAGCTGTTAAAATGGCGCAGATAGTCGGTGTTCCCGTGTTGGGCATCATAGAGAATATGAGAGGATTTGTATGTCCTAAATGTGGCGCAATTACTTATATATTTGGCAAAGGCGGAGGTGAGGAAGCGGCTAAGGAGCTTAAAGTTCCATTTCTTGGAGATTTACCTTTAGATCCACGAGTCGTAAAATTCACTGATGAGGGAAAACCCTTCATAGCAGAGAAGAATTCATTGATTGCAGAGAAATTCTCGAGTATCATCGATAAATTGCTTGAGGAAATAAGGAAATTAGAAAGCACTAAGGCTTCTCAACACTAAAGTAATATCCTTCCTTCTCAAGTCTTTTTAACAATTTTTCGAGCTTTTCTTTGCTAGGAGCCTCTACAACCAGCTCAATTTCAGCCTCAGATGGGGGTATTCTTGGATCATATTTCTCAGATATAATATCAACAACATTAACATAGGCTTCTGAAAGGATCGATAAAACATTTCTAAGCGATCCTGGATAATCTGGCAATCTTCCACGTAACCTCAATAATCTCCCCAGACGCACTTGCTCACGCCCAAGAATCTTCATTAATGTGCTCATACTAATGTTTCCCCCGCTTATGATACACACAACTTTCTTGCCTCTAACATCAATTTCACCAGAAAGTACAGCAGCCAGTGAGATAGCCCCAGCTCCTTCAGCGAGAGTTTTTGCTCTTTCAAGAAGCAGAAAAATGGCTCTAGCAATTTCATCATCATTTACTACTATGATGTCATCGACTAGCTCACTAATTATCTTACTTGTTAATTCCCCCGGCTTCTTTACAGCAATACCATCAGCAATTGTATAGAGAGGTTTTTTCTTAAGTGATATTCCCTTAATCCGCATAGCCATGCTAGGATAAGCTTCTGACTGAACTCCGATGATCTTTATTTTCCTTCCCAGCTTTTTTCGCAATGCGATTGATATTCCCGAGATTAATCCTCCTCCTCCAATTGGGATAACAATAATGTCTGGATTTGGTAAGACCTCAAGAATTTCAAGCCCAATAGTTCCCTGTCCAGCAATTATTTGAGGATCGTCGAAGGCATGGATAAACGTTAATCTATCTCTCTCTGCTATTTCTCGTGCTTTAATATATGCTTCATCAAAGTTTATACCATAAAGAATAACTTCGGCACCATAAGACTTTGTGGCTTGAATCTTAGCGATAGGAGCAAAAATAGGCATAACAATCTTACAAGGAACACCAGCCATCTTCGCAGAATAAGCGACTCCTTGAGCATGATTTCCAGCTGATGCGGCAATAACACCTCTTCTTTTTGCATCATATGAGAGTTTAGAAATCTTGTAATACGCTCCTCTAACCTTGAAAGAACCAGTCTTCTGAAGATTCTCAAGTTTAAGGAATACTTTACCTCCACACATTTCGGAGAACGTTCTTGACAGATCCAAGGGGGTTTTATGAATAATATTTTCTAGTATTCCTTTTGCTTCTAGAATAGATTTATAGATATTATCGATTAATTTGGTATGAGACAATTGGAAAACACCGATAGAATATCTTCCTCCAGATAAAATCTTCTTTAAGAATTATAATTGTTCGCATTTTCTTATACTTTCTGGATAAAAACTTTTAATAAATCATCTCACGTATGGTACATAATACAAGTAATTTGCGGATGATGAGGGGTCTTCTCTCGGAATGAAAAATTATGAAGAGAAAGACCGAGCACTGACGTTCTAACTGTACTAATCTCATCAAGTTTAGCGAATATCTTTCCATGTCAGAATTTTTGTAAATTATCTCTTCTTTACTGAGATACTAGGTCTAAGACGCACATCTTTTGATCAGGGGGTCGCTATTTGGCAAGACTGCGTTGATCTGACTATTTTTATCTAAAAGCCATAAGAAAAATAAGACCAAATTATAACTTTTAAAGAAGAGAGAAAAGAAGAGTAGTATTATCTCTTAGAAGATTTTGTTAGTTAACTATATCTTGGGGGGATATCACTTTAATACCAAGCATATGGAAAATTGTTTCTTGTTTGTCAATTATTTCATTATCTCCCGTTACAAATGCTTTTATGCGGTCTTTAATCAGATACGCATAAGCTATGTGGATTAGATCTAATGTACGTAATTTTATTTTATCAGCTATCGATAATGCGATATAATATTCCAGCGGAATTTTTATGCGTTCTTTACCTATTTGGTACGTTACAATGCGGGTTTTTGAGACTATTTTAAGATTGCAATCTTCGAGGATGAACTCAATTAAAGTAGGTATATCTATATTCTCCATGCCTTCAGGTATAGAGATGTGAATTTTTACTCTCGAAAGCACGGAATATAGCTCAGTTAAAGTGATAGGGGAAATAATGAATTCATAATTTCTTGCTTTAAATAGTCTATTTGCTAAGACATATAGAGGATCTTCGGGTTTATACCTAGCAATTATAAGATTCGTATCGACGTAAATTCCTTTCAATCTCCTCTTCCCTCTTTAACCAGCTCAACAGCGGTTTTTTCGGATATTATTTGAAACGGTAAAAGACCTCTTCTCCTAGCTTCTTTTAATTTTTCTAAAACTCCCCTTTTTGCTGTCCGTTTGAATTTTCTAGCAATTTCGTCTCCCTCAATTACGGTGATTAAGGCGTCTTCTATTAGAGATTTTAAAGTTATACCTTCGATGATTGCAAGTATTTTTGCTTTCTTCCAGATCTCTTCGTTAATTCTTATGCTAGTAATTTTCTCTCCCATAAGCATCACGAAGATATAAAATTATACTACAAACTTTATTTAAATCATGTAGTTTATAAAGATTTGATCAAGGAACTTTGAGAAAAATGCGGGGCTTAAAAAAGGGTAGGATGTGGAGAAAACCGCGTTTATAGGCAAATCTTAGAGAAGCCAAAAGGCTTGATGACTAAATTTTGAAATGAAGCTGAAGAAGTATTCCAAGAATAATTAATGATGCCTTCTCTATAAAACGAAAACTTTATATTCTTTTCTGCATTGTTAGGTATATCCTAACGGTGTTAGGTATATCCAAGCTGATGAATTATGCTGTCAGAGAGGGAGGCGCGGTATTTAAAGATCGTCTATAAGTTGGAGAAGGAGGGTTGGAGATTAGTTGGTGTTCAGCAAGTTGCAGAGATAGTTGGTGTTTCAAGAGCTACTGCTTACGAAGTTTTGATACGGCTTGTTGAGAAGAAGCTTTTAGTGCACTTTCCTAAGAAGGGGTTTGCTCTGAGTGAGAAGGGTAAATGTGTTGTTATGAGGCTCATTAGGGTGCATAGGATCATTGAAACAATGCTTGTTAAGCTTTTTAATATTCCGTTAGAAGAAGCATGCAAGTGTGCTGCTAAACTAGAGCTTGTCTTTCCTTTAAAAACAGCTAATAAAATCTTCGGAGCTATCGGAGAACCAAAATGCTGTCCTCATGGTGAACCTATACCCTCTCTTGAGGAATGTGGAGAGGTGATCTCAAATTCGTGCTAAAGTGATTGCAATTATTCTAATCTTACTATTAAGTATTTTTCCATGGATAACTAATGTTAGGGCACAAGAAAACACGATCAAGATCGTAGCCTCGATGGAGACATTTGCTGCTATTGCAAAGTTTATTGGTGGTGATAGAGTTAGTGTAGAGTATATTCTCCCAGAGGGCGCTGATCCCCACGATTATTCTCTGACATACTCTGATGTGGAGAAGATAAAGAGTGCTGATATCCTAGTACTTGCCCACTCTGATTTCTTTTCACTGGAGCAACAAATACTAGAGAACTCTAAGGGCAAGTTGTATGTAGATTTTCCAGATTACGAAAAATACAACCTTACGATTCTAGCCATTCCGGGAATTGAAAAAAATTATCATGGATACTGGATCTATCCCGATAATGCATTAGCTATAGCACACGCGATAACGGAGAAGTTAATGCAGTATGATCCAGAGCATGAGGAATTGTACGAAAGAAACCTAGCTATGTTTGAAGAAAAAATATCGCAACTTAAGCAGCTTCTGAAGGAAGTATCGATTGAGAATGGTTTAAGGGGATATGGAGCCATTATTGCTGTTCCAGGAGCTGCTTATCTCGCATATGCCTTTGGAATGAGCATTAAAGCCAGTCTTCTGAAGGGGCCGGGAAGGTTCATTAATGCTTCAGAACTTACTAGAATACGCGAAGAGGCGAAAAGAGGTAGTATAAAGATTATTTTCTGCCCAGTTTCTTTGTTCAGTGGTAAAGTCGGTGAATTGGCTCGGGAGGTTTCTAAGGAAACGGGTATTCCAATTGCGTATGTTAGAATTTTTTCAAGTGGTGGATTAACAGATTACTTTGCACTAATGATGTATAATATAGGAGTCGTTTCAAGCGTAGAAAGGGAGAGAAGTGCTTCGATAAGCGATGAAGTTTTAGTATTACTATACACAGCTCTTGCGATTCTCTTTATCATAGCTTTTGTCGAGCTTCTCATTATTTATAAGTATAAGAAACATGCAGAGGAGGAGTGGAATGTTTGAAGAGGAAAAAGCATTGGTGGTAGAGGAAGTCACGGCAGGATACAATGGTAACATAGTATTAAAGGATATAAGTTTCGAAATGCTGCATCCATCTATTTTAGTAATAATGGGACCTAATGGAGCGGGAAAAACTACTCTCTTAAAGACGATAATTGGCCTTCTAAGACCCTATAAGGGGAGAATTTTCGTATTTGGTCATAACGCATGGGAGAACTTAAGTAAAATTAGAAAACTAATAAGCTATGTCCCACAGCGAGAGAGAGTTTCGGAGTCTGTTCCTCTAAGAGTTAGGGATATTGTATTGCTTGGTAGAATGGCTAAAAAAGGACCATTGAGTATCCCGAGTAGGGTAGATATTAAGGCTACAAAGGAGGCATTAAAGAAAGCCCTTGTCCCAAGAGAGTTCTGGGATAAAAAATTCTCTGAGCTATCTGGAGGGCTTCAACAGAAAGTTCTCATAGCAAGAGCATTAGTAACAGAGCCAAAAATACTTTTGCTTGATGAGCCATTCTCAGCGGTCGATGCCCCATCTCAGAGAGAAATTATTGAGTTATTAGCCAGGCTGAGGAGCAAAGGTGTATCATCAGTGATAGTAACGCATGATATAAATCCTCTAGTAGAATACACGGATTATGTTCTTTTGCTGAATAGGAGAGTCATCGCATTTGGAAAACCCGAGGAGGTTCTTACTGGAGAGAATCTATCTAAGGCATATGGGATCTCTGTTAAGGTTCTGGCCCATAAGGGGGTATGCTACGCTATAATAGGTGATTATCATGCCTGATATCTTAGCGCTATTATCGGATCCATTCGTTTTAAGAGCAATAATAGCGATTTTTCTAGCTTCAATGATATCAGCTACAGCGGGAAACCTAACAATCTTTAGAGGCTTATCGTTCCTAATCGCTACAGTGGCTCATGCAGCTATGGCGGGAGCGGCTTTTGCGATATTTCTCCAAGAATATAGTTTAATTCCTATAACTCCAATATTGGGCGCGGCATTGTTTGGTATATCAATCAGTCTATTCCTAGGAGTTATTGGTAATAGAATGTCAGGGGAAAGACTGGAAGCAATAACAGGAATAGCATTTGCTCTATCGATGAGCCTAGCAATCCTCTTCA
>JAHKLG010000092.1 GCA_029856625.1 Candidatus Njordarchaeota archaeon
CCTTTCCTCAATAAGTAATACCCGTAGACCTCTATCAAATCAACTATCTCTAGGAATCTCTCTATTCTCTCCCTCTCTTCATTAATCAATGCTCTTCACTGTCAAGAATTAGCTACTATACTGCTCAATCTTAAAAGACTATATAAACCATTAACGTTCTCTGCATCACAAAGTAATTTGTTCTGGAGAGTTTCTAGACTATTTATCAATTTACTCATGCATATTCTCATCATAGTATCCGTGGTGGGGGTGGACTCATGGAGGTAGTGATAAGTCTCAAAAACATTTCAAAGATCTATGACAATAAAATAAGAGCTCTTGATAATGTTTCTTTGGAAGTAAAAGCTGGGGAAACTATTGGCTTACTCGGGCCTAACGGTGCTGGCAAAACAACTCTTATGAGAATTATAGCGGGGCAGCTTCAACCTTCTAGTGGAGAGGGTATTGTACTGGGTAAGAACCTAAGGGAGCTCTTAAGGAGTGAGGAGAGATTTAAGTTAAGCTATGTTCCTCAGGAGAACATCTTCTGGCCTAATCTATCTGTTGAGGAGAATTTATGGATGATGGGAGCTATGTACAAGATTCCTAAGAGGGAACTGCGGGATAGGATTAAGAAACTTCTTGAGGAATACGAGTTATGGGAGGTCAGGAAAAGACTTGCTCGCAAATTGTCTGGTGGGATGCAGAAGAGACTATCAATCGTGATGGGGCTGATAAATGATCCAGAGATTCTAATCCTAGACGAACCAACCACGGGTCTTGATCCAGCCATGAGAGCATCAGTCATTGGATTACTAGAGAAGCTTAATAGCCTAGGAAAAACTATCCTAATTAGCTCCCATATAGTCGAGGATATCGAGAGATTATGCGAACGTGTGGTAATAATGGATAGAGGACGGATAATCGCCGATGCACAACCGATGGAGTTAAAGATAAAAATAACTGGTAGGGAAGTTCTCGAAGTTCTCTTTAATGAGATTGATAAAGAGGTTCTTGAAAAGCTAGGGAGGATTGCGGAGGAGAGGGATATGGCAAGAGCAGGATACAAGATCATCATAAAGGGCGATGATTTGATAGCGTTAAGCAACGAAATAAGAAATGATAAGGCTCTTTACGAGAACGTGATAACTCTCAGCATCAGAAAAAGTACGCTAGAAGATGTCTTCTTATTCCTAACGGGAAGGCTTATTGGAGGATGAGGAATATGAGTATTCTCGTCATTATTCTAAATAGGATAAAATCGATCGTCAGAACAAAGGAGCTGTACTTCTATGTCATCGGTTTTCCTCTGATCTTCATGATCATCTATGGGAGTATTGCTGGTGCTTATTACCCAGAAACCACGCCTATTAAGATTGGTTATGTAACTCTGGATTCCGGAACTATAATAAACCTCGGTAGCATGTCCCAGCGGATAAATTATGGATCATTGTTTTATAATTATCTTAATAATGTGACGTTTGAGAATACGAGCATTAAAGCCTTTCACATCATGATTATCAGTGATGCAAAAATCGCTGAGAAGAAGGTCAGTAGGCTAGAGATATCAGCTGCAATACTTATTCCAGAAGGTTTCTCAGAAGCTATAAAAAGATTCTCGGAGAGCTTAACTAGGAGCATATTACTACCGATTCTGAGTAAAAAAGCAAATGAGGCATTCGAGTCTGGGAATTACGATTTGGGGAATAGATATATAGAGGCTATTCAGGAACTAGAAAATCTTTCAGAA
Source organism: Candidatus Njordarchaeota archaeon (assembly GCA_029856625.1). Classification (GTDB taxonomy): domain Archaea; phylum Asgardarchaeota; class Njordarchaeia; order Njordarchaeales; family Njordarchaeaceae; genus Njordarchaeum. The sequence continues at coordinate 1,730 of JAHKLG010000092.1, forward strand.
TCCCTAGGTACAATAGAGATTAGAATAATTGGGGATCCAACGAATGCTGGCTGTATGAGAGCTTATGAGCTAATATGGAGGCACATAGCCGAATTCTCTTTTCACACGGCTCAAGTATTTATGACGAATTATTCTGATTACTTAGCGAAGAAGTATAATATTACGGTGGAGGTTCAACATCCAGAAGAAGGATCGTTCTCAGGGGTATTCAATGTATCTTTTCAGAGAATTGGTGGTAAGGAGGGGCTGAAAGAATCCTTCCTAAAAGCTTACTACTCTGTCTTAGTTCCTGGTCAGATAATGCAAACAATAATGTTAGCTGCTGTATCGGTCATAAAAATGTTAAGATTCGAAATGGAGAGGGGTTTGGTAGGGAGAATAAAACTGACGAGAATTTCCTCGTCGGAATATATAGCATCAATCTTAGCTGTGTGGGGTACCATAGCATTATTACAGGGAATAATAATGATCGGAGCATCCTTAGTGCTTGGCTATATAAGAGTACTAGGCACGGTGATGCATTACCTATTATCTGTACTCATAATAGTCTTAGCAGGAGTATTAACCGCTGAGATATCCATGATAGCCGTCTCCCTGATAAAGCATGAGAGCATAGAAGGGATTACAATAGGAATAACGGTTTCCCTATCACTAGTAATAGCTGGATACTTCCCAATAGAGAACCCAGTGATAGGCAACTTCATAGGCTATCAATTCACTCTCCTGGATATTATTCCTTGGAGATGCGCAATCATTGGGCTTAGGAAAGCTCTAATGCTCCCTCACATATTTACCCCACTAGACATTATTCCAGAACTAATACTATTAGTGCTCTGGGTAATAATCTATGGTATTATATCCTCGATAGTATTCTCAGTAAAAATTCTAAGAGCTCGTGAATAACTCCTTCATTATTATTTATTATAAAGTCAGAGAGGCTAATTATTGGGCGTTGTTAAATACTCGTGATCAGCCTATATAATTTCCCTATTGGTATATAATTTCCACTATAATATATTTTATAGATAGGTAATTGGTCAAAGTGTTTTCTGAGTTTCTCATCAATCACTGCTAGGAAGTTTTTATACCCCTCTTTGCTCAATTCAATAAGCTTTTCCTTCTTCTTCTCTATATACTCTCTTCTCCAGTAGCCAATAACTTCAATGAATATCTTCTTTTTACCCCACACTACTGTGAAGTCTGGGATTAATATTCTACCGTTATTTAGAATTATTACATCAGCTTCTCTCAATATTCTAGCATTATTTCTCTCTAGGATCTTTGATAAAGCATTGTAGATTCTCTCCTCAATAGAGCTATCATAGGTCTCTCTGGGTTTTTCATCTGGTGCTATCGCCCAGTAAGGCTTGAGTATTGGTGAGTTTTCCTCATAACCTCTGATCTCGCAATAATATCTCCTCTTCCTATAAATTACCCAGAGCCTTAACCGCCATCCCTCATAGTTAACTATTATGGGAGCTATTACAGCGGCTATTTGTCTACCATATTCACTTACGGCAGGTAATTTAAATAGTTGATAAGGACCAGTGATTTCCACTTCAACACCATTTTTAACTTTCTTAAAATCAGCTATTACATCATGCCTCTTAGCCCTGAGTATGAGCTTCTTAACTATCGCACCCAATTCTCTTCCATATACGTTAAGAAAAGCTCTCTCACTAATGGATAATAGTTTTTCAAGTAATAAGAAGTTATAAAGCCCTATGAGCACTAATGGTCTAGGCTTCTCATCTCTCTTTCTAATGAAAGTGATGTTTTCTGGCAATTCATTCTCGATAACTCTTTTCACGATATCGTAGGATAATCCAATCTCCTCGGCAAATCTCCTTATCATGAAATCCCTTTCTTCCTTTCCTAAGAAGCCTCCTTTCTCATTAACCCATCTATAGAACGCCTTCTTAAACTCCCACTCATCCTGTATGTGATGTTTCTTTGCTAGATATCTTTGAGTACTCTCATCTAACCCAATTGTTTTGAATTCATAAAAGTACCTTAACGCATAGTGTAATGCTTTAGAAATCCTATAATCACCGATAAAGCTTTCGATAATCCTCTTAAGATTGCTCTCAGTAAGATTTCTATTGGTTAGCTCATCCACAATCTCGATCAGGGACGCTACTAAGCTAACATGTCTAGGATATAGAAACTTCGGGATTAATAATTTACCCCTAATGATGATTGGGAGCGCTGAGAGAGGGATCAAGGAGATCTCCCTATAACTCAGTGAACTTTATCCTCCTCTTTCTTGATGCGAAATAATCGTAGGTAGCTCTAGTTACTACTTCATATATTTTCGCCACCTTTCCCTCAGCTGGACGAAGCACCCTTCCTACTCTCTGAATTAGTTGACGTTTCGACGGTCTTCCCGCTAAGATTATTCCAACGGATGCTGATGGGAGGTCTATTCCCTCATCAAGAACTTCCGCGGTCACGAGTTTTGTGACTTCACCCCTCTTAAACATGTCTAATATTTCTTTTCTCTTCTTCTTATCCATGTCACCAGTCACATATGGTATCCCAAATATCGTGGAGATGTACTTAGCAGCATCCACGTGACGAGTGAATATGATCACTTTCTCATCCTTATGCTTTCTGAGAAGCTTCTCTAGAACAGCTAATTTCCTCTCGGCTTTTAACGCTATGTCTTTCGCCTCTATTCTAGCTAACAAAGCTTTTCTAGCATCTCTATCCTTAGCAGACCTCTTAACAAGCTCTCTGAACCTTTCTATCTCATCCTCTACCCCAATCTTGCTGATATAATCAAGGTAAATCCGCATGAGTTCCTTGTATCTTTTTGCCTCTTCCTCCGTTAACTTCACGTAGATTCTCTCAAAGTCAAATTCTGCTAAATAACCTTTCGCGGCAAGATCTCTAAAGCTAGCTATCCTTATAATGGGACCAATCAAGGCTTCAAGCATCTTCACTTTTTCTCCAGGAGTAGCTGTTAAACCGATTCTATATGGAGCTACGAGTCTCTTGGCTATTTCTTTATTCAGTTCACCAGCCAAGTGATGCGCTTCATCGAATATTACTAAACCGAAGTAATCTAGCGCTCTCTCTAAGAACTCTTTCTTATGAGCACTCGCGTAGGTAACGATCGTTACTTCCTTTATTTGGTATTTTCCACCACCATAAAGCCCAATCATTGTTTTAGGAATACTGAGCATATCAACAAGTTTTGATAACCATTGATTCATCAAATCCAAGGTAGGAACAACTATTAGGGTTCTAACACTCAATCTCCGGAGTACCTCAATCCCAATTAAAGTCTTACCTGCTCCTGTGGGTAGAACGATAACTCCCATCCAATTGTTCTTGGCTAGATAATCAACTGCTTGCTTCTGGTAATCCCTTAACTCGTATTTTCTTGATATTTTTTGAGCTATAGAATCACTAAGGGAGAAATTTTCTCGGATATCGGAAACTATTTCATAGCCGAGCAACAATGCTCTATTCTTGATGGAGAAGTAATGCATAGGGAGAAATCTCCACGTACCGGTTTTCTTGTCAAAAATGAGCCCTTTCTCCTTAAAGACTTTCTCATTATCCCTGAATTCAATAACTAGCTCGAGACCTTCTCTTCTGATGCGCACTTGTCAGCCCCTATATCTAAGTTCGGAATGCGACCTTTTTATAAAAAGAGGATAGGCTTCTATGCTTCAAAACTAATATCCTTACATAACCTTCTTAAAATCTGAGTATCAATCTTTTGCATTCACTTCGGTATAATGGGCTTTTTATATTGCTATTAATCCCTTAAATACTAAGAGTTTTTATCTACTATTTAGTAGACTACTATTTGGTAGACTACTCATAGGTAGGTGTAATGAAATTCTTTAATCGCGAATTGGAATTAAGAAGCCTGAGAAATTGTAGAATAAAAGAAAAATAAGAGAAATAATCTATGCTATCTCGCTCTATATAACTTTGTTAATTAATCATTCCTCAAGGAGCTCCTTTATCTCCTCTCTCCCTTTCTCTAATTCCTTAACCTGTTCCGGATCCATACGTAATAGCATCTCAAGGAACTCTCCTACATGCGTCTTTTCTTCCCTAGCTATGTCAAGAAGAATCTTCCTTATCTTTTCGTTCTTAGTCATACTAG
>JAHKLG010000093.1 GCA_029856625.1 Candidatus Njordarchaeota archaeon
AGAGAGACTATGATATGGTATACTTTCCAGAATAACTCTTTCTTATAGAAAAAGAGACTGCTAATATTTATTGGATTGTGTACTGGTTTGTCAAAAATTTATCGAGTTTCTCTGAATGGTTTTCTTCATTATTTCTGTCTCTTCTCGGAATAGCCTATCAACACAGTCGAAAGACTTTAATATGGAAGAGGCAAGCCACGAGACTCATACATCCGCAAAGAAGAGCCAGCCACAAGCCAAGAGAAAAATCAAAGAAATTTTTGACAAACCATTGTGTACAAATTATTTAAATCCCTAAAACTTATCTATTTTTGCTATGACTTAGTAAGGTGAGACTATAAATGCGCGCCTATATCCTCGCTAAGTTAGTGGCTGGTAAAGAAGAAGAAGCAATAAAGGCTTTGAGAAATATTCCTGAAATAAAGAGGTTAGTTGAGGTTCTCGGCCCGTATGACTTAGTAATGGAGGCGGAAATCTCTGATCCAACACGACTCAATGATCTGGTAATTCGAAAAATTAGGTCCTTAGAAAGTGTTCAGGAAACACTCACCCTTATCGTAGCCAGAGAACGCAAATAGAAAACGCAAATCACGATAAACCTTATCGAATCTAGATTCCAATAAATTCATCCTTAATCTTTTTCTTGACGTTTACTCCCCAGCACAAATAGTTTGGTCAGGGGCAACTAAATATTAGGAGCATTTATTTCATAAAAACCGATTATTCTCTCTTTTTTAGTAAAAAAAGGGGAGAAAATTATGAGCCTTCTCTGGGTGGTCCTTTTTCCATCATTGATAAGAGGACATAAGCTGCGGTCACGCCTTTTTGAGCAGCCTCTTCTAGGTATTTCTTAGCGGTTTCGAAGTCTTTTTTCTTTATATGAAGTAGTCCGTACATATAGGGAATATATGGATTATCAGGGCTTATTTTCTCAGCTTCTTTTATATATTTCTCAGCCTCTTCTATTTTCTCCATTGTTAAGAGAGTACTTGCCGCGTGAAGATAAGCAGTTATGTCTTGAGGATTGCGTTTTAAGGCTTCTCTAAACATGTTTAAAGCTTTTTCGTTCTCTCCTCTTTCACGAGCCAATAATCCAAGATAAACATATGGTAAGGAGGAATTTGGATCTATCTCAATAGCCCTTCTCAGTAATCTCTCAGAAAATGCTGGGGCTATACTTCGAATAGAGTACGCGAGATCAGAAATAAACTCTAGATCTCTGTTTGTAGATAATACCTCATCAATTCTGCCCCTCTCAACTAGGAATATAGAATGAGCAAATAATAATTCCTCATCAAGGTTTTCGGGACTTAATCTGGCAGACTCACATATTTGCTTAAACTCATCTACGTTGCCCTTCTCTCTTTCTAGCCAAGCTTTTAGAAGAGTTAAGAGAGTTAGATGAAAATCACTCATATAGTTCCCTAATTTCTCCAATTCACCGATACTTTCTTCTAGAATGTTCATTTCTCCAAGCATTTTAGCCGTAAATGCTTTTCTTGATAATACTTCAATAAGGATATTAGCGTCACTTAAGTTTCTTGACAGATTAGTGGCTTCCTCAAAACTTTTAAGAGCCTCTCTCAACATACCACTAGCATAATAGCTTTTCCCTTTTTCATACTTTATTAGGACATTTAATAGGGGTTCTTCAGCGATTTCCTCTGCCTCTGAAAACATGTGAATCGCTTTTTCTGGGAAATTAGCATAGTCGCACAGCATGCCGCACATAAGTAAGAATTCGCCACCCTTTGATATTTGTTTCGCTAATGCAACTGTTTCTGGAATTGATAGTTCCCGAATGAGTTCAGCATGTTCTGGATACTCATTAATTGATGAGGCCACTTTTTCTAAAACTGGATGCTTCGAACATTCTGATAGAACGTCTTCTGGAACTTTAACGTATCCAAGGATACCATTATCCAGGGCTTTGAAGAAAAAGCTAATAAGGGCTTCACAGGCTTCTGGGATATCCATTTTTATCAACTTAAGTAGGAATTAAGAGAAAGCGTAGTACACAAGCTATTTAAAATTTACCAAATGTATTGCTAGAAAAATCGTGGAAATGCGAGAATTTAAAATGAATAATCTTGTTGAAGAAAAGGAGCTTATAAAGCTTTTAGGAGAGAAAGATTTTAAAGCTTGTATCATACGTAAATAATGACTTCTTCTCTAGGTGAGAACTATGCCAGAGCTCCTAATATATAAGAGTAAAGTTCGCGAAATAGCCAAGAATGAGGGGATGAGAGTATCTGAAAAATTCTATGAGGCTCTTAATGCTAAGGTTGAAGAGATTATAAGAAAAGCGATAGAAAAAGCAAAGAACGAGGGTAGGAAAACTTTAAGCCCTGAGCATCTGGAGTAGAGGTCCTTTCTTTTTTCTTTTATTTATTCTTCATTTTTTTTCATATAGTAGCCTCGTGAGATAATAAGATCTCCTCCGCTCTCTTCTTAGGCATCGTTCTCAAGTACTTTAGCCAGTTAATTACTGTATCCGTGAGTATTATTATAATGATAAGTATCGCCATAATTTTAATGAGAGGGATGTATGGTGAAGGTAGTGGAACCAAACTATAACTTATTTTAGTCAAATCGAAATTGCCTCTTAGGATCTCCTCATGAGATATTATAAGCAACTGTATCTCTTCTGTGTAAATATTAGCTAGTATTAACCAGACAATAAAAATCAGAGCCATCGTAGATTTTATCGGACCAGCAATGTAGGATTTCTTCTCAGAGTAGTTCTCGTATAGGTATTGAGTAATATTAATGATGCCTAAGGATCCGAAGTAGATAATTAGTAGAGCCATTAGCATACTCATTAACCAATTAAATGAAACTGTTAGAGTTAGGACATAAATGATGTAGGCTAAGATTATCCACAGTAATCCACTAATCACTTTGAAGAGTGAGGGCTTATAAGAAATTGCTGATTTTTCCTCTGATATTCTTATCCCTGTTGGAAGCGTTGCTTTTAAACTTTTTTGAGGAGTCCTTGGCCGAGGTTTGATCTTTTCTGTCACATATTCTCTCTTAGGTTCCCCTAGAAACTCTTTCACCAAATTCATCAGCATTTCTTTTAGGTCAGGATTGCTTGAAAAGAAAGACATTATAGCGTATAGGAAGAAGACCCATAGAAATACGATAATAATCATCTCGAGTGTTAATAATGCTGCTAGGCCTAGAGAAAATTCTTCTTGAAATACTATTTGGATAATTCTTACACTATAAACTGCTGTTAAAACTATGATCCCCCAGAAAACCATCTTCACGAAATAGGGATAAAGATCCTCACTAATGCCAAATTCAAAAGTTAGTTTCCTCTTCACCTGACTCCCAATAACATATTTACCCGCAAGTTCTCTCGGATCACCAAGCTCTCTAATTATCTTATAGATATTTCTTACGGTCATCCCGCCCATCTCTGTTGCTTTGTCCATGATGTGAGTTCTAAGCTCCTCTATGATATCATCCGCAATATCCTCTGGCAAATAAGTTCTCACTTCCCTTAAATATTCTTCCATAAGCTCGTAAGCCTCTGGCTCCTCTCTCATATCTCCTCACCGAGGATAAGATTTACTGACTCAACCATCTTTCTCCAGAAATTTCGCATTCTAACAAGAACACTTAGACCTCTGGGTGTGATAGCATAATACTTTCTCGCCTTCTCTCCTACAATCTTCCATTCTCCTTTGATATACCCCCTTCTCTCCAGCCTCCGCAGCAATGGATACAAAGTTCCTTCCTCAATAGATAGTATTCCCTCACTTAGTTTATCAAGAGCCTTTGAAATCTCGTATCCATACATTTCCTTTCTACTTAATAACGCTAGAATGCACATCTCTATGATCCCCCTCTTGAGCTCAATTTGCCATTTAACTGTTTCAGATCCATCCATAATATACCTCCGATAACAATATACCTAGTATCGCTAAGTATATAGTGATGCTAGGTATGCTTAAAAATCTTGCTAATATACTTTGAAGAAAGAAATTCAGTAACAGAAATCAACTTGAAGACCTAGTTCTCCAGCCTCATTAATTATTTTCCTTTTCAGCTTCTTGTAATAATAGGGATCACGGAGAATTCTCCAAAATTCCCTAATTTTTGCTTTATCATAATTTTCTTTAAGAGCCCTATTTATACTCTCCCAGTTTCTAGCTTTTAGGTTTAATTTGTCAATAACTACTCTTTTTACACCAGCATCAGCTATGAGTTCGAGTAACGCGCTTAAATCCTTAGTGGTGAAAAGGGGAATTATTGGACCTAGGAAGGCAAATGTATTAGCTATGTTCCCTGCAAGTATTCGAAGAGCTTTTATACGAGCATCAACTGATGGAGCTCCTGGCTCGAAGACTTTCCTATCATCATCATTTAGCATTGTTATTGTAATACCAGCTTCTACTTCTTCATGATTAAATTTCTTAATGATATCAAGATCTCTTAAAATTAGGGGAGATTTCGTGAGAATTACTACTGGATACTTATAACGCTGTAATGTCTCAAGGATTCTTCTAGTTAGCAATTTCGTTCTTTCTATTGGTTGATAGGGATCGGTCACGCTACTTATGAGAACACGCCCACGCCTATTTGCAACAACTTCTCGTTTTAGAAGCTCTACTGCATTCGTCTTTGCTATTACTTCTTCTCCCCATTCAAGCGGGTCCTTACCCATTTTAATGTAAACGAACCTAGCGTAGCAGTAAACACATCCATGTTCGCATCCAATATATGGATTTATCGCGTATTTAACTCCATATATCCCACTCTTGGACATTATAGATCTAACTTTTTTCTCACCATACCTGACCAATCCTACATACCACCAAATTAGTCATCAATATTCTCAAAAACCCTCTGAAGTGGAGTGCGATCGAAATCGCCATCGTTAGATGCTATTTTCTCAGCTTTGTATTTTATTGCTGTAGCTAAGTGGATAGCATCCTCTAAATCGAGATCATATTTATTCATAATAGTGATGGCCTTCTCGAAGATCTCAGGAGTAAGAGGAACTATTCTCAATCCTCTAAGAGCCTTAATGCGCTTAAACATTTCTAACGCGTTATAATTCTTACAAATCTCTGACAAGAGAACATGAAGAAGCCACAGAGTTAATGCTGACGTAATTGCTTTCGACCCTTTCTCGACCTTCTCCAGTATCTTATAGGCAATATTTCCGTATCGCTTATGCCCAGTAAGCCAATAAACAAAGATATTTACATCGATATACATCATTTATGCTTCAACTCCTCTAAGACACGTTTTGCGGAAATCTTTCTAATGAGATAATCAATATCCTCTAACGCGTCCTCAAATTCCTTTTTTATCTTAAAACATCCCATAGAGTCCTTAACTACTGAGGATGCCCTTCTAATGATGATCTCCCCCGGTCTTGCAATTATTTCAACAAGCGATCCCGGCTTAATATTCGCTCTCTTCCTTATTCTTTCATAAATGTATATTCTACCCTGCTCATCGATTCTTCCAATCGTTCTTTCTTCCATCACATATAACCTTCCATTATCAATATTTTTCCAAAAATAATATTTTTCCAAATAATTATTTATTAATTTCTCTCGCAAAATTATTATGCTAAATTAACCCCACTCTCCCGATAATTTATCAGAAAAATTCCACATAGTTGGTCGATAAGTGATGAACCCAGCTCCAGATGGCCTAGTGGCCAGACCAGAGATAAAGAAGGTATTAAGGAGAGTTCTGGATAAGGTAGTACCAAGGGAGGAAGAAAGAGAGTTTATAAAGAATATTGCTGAGAGAGTTCGAAAAGAAATTGAGGACTCTTTAG
>JAHKLG010000094.1 GCA_029856625.1 Candidatus Njordarchaeota archaeon
GTTTTCCTTAATGCTAAAACCATTTTGATCAGCAATCACCTTAAGCGTATCTAATAATTGCGTACTATTATTAGCTCTAACCACAGTAACATTATGAGGACCAGCAGAGAATGTCAAGAGAATCTCTATCCCTTCCCGATTAGCACCAGGCGCTGACCCTTTCAGAAAACCCTCGTAACCATAATATTCATAATAACCATATTGCTTACTTCGCTTGCTTACTAATAATGCAAGGGATTTAAATACTGATTTATTTCCAAGAGATATCTGAGGTATCGATGGGAGGGGTAATATCTCCAGCATATAGACGGGGGACTCGCTCTCTATATAGGTTGATAAATATAGTGTCTCAAGACCATTACACCAGGAAATCACCGCGTATTGACCCGGCTCATCGACATAAGAATTTCCGCTTGGTATTCCCCCTCTATCCGCGTATACCCCCACATTTTGTATTAATGAAGAATAAAGGATAATCAATAATAGCACTACGAAGAACTTGTTAATTCTTCCCATTCCACTATCACCATAAAAATGGGGGAATACATTAAACATTTCATCATATGTTACTCATTATTCATTACTTAAATGTTGATAATTTAACATACTATCGCTACTACGCCTGATAATTTATGTTAACTGTTGAACATTTTTGTACCATGAGATTATTGAAATATGGTAATACATTCTTTACAAGTAAAGTATTTTTGCTTACTTGCAATTTTTCGGAAAATTTAGGAGAATAGGGTATTACTTATCTAATGGATTTTAAAAGCGAGTAGATTTTTGGTCTTGACTTCTCTTTATGCTAATATCTTCTGTGATTGCTCCTTGTTTTAGTTTTCATCTTCTCTATTTTTAATTAGGGGGTATCTTATAGTTATTTTCTGGATTGTTTATTCTTATGTTATTACTGGGGGCTCTTCATAATGCCTATTTCGAAAACCGGAAGTTCAGAGTTTGCTGATGAAAAGGGGACTGAAAAGGTAATCAGAGGTTTAAAAAAGCTTAAGCATAGGATTAAGGAAGAGGAGGAACTTGGGCTTAAGGCTAGGATTTTAAAAGATCTTGAGGGAGCTTATCTGACAGTTACTGATTGGGAGGTAAAAGAAAACGCTAATGTTAATAGGTCATATGGTGCTTTTCTTGGTTATGTTATTGATAAGATTTTGAAGAATCCTCTTATCTTATCCACTTATCTTCCTAGCGAGGCTATTTCTGAACACTTTGAGGGGAGCATTCATATTCATAAATTACCGCACTCCCTCTTTATCCCCTATTGTGCTGGTTGGTCGCTATCAAAGATCCTAAAGAAGGGTTTAGATACTCCTACGGTAATTTCTAATCCAGCGAAGCACTTGGATACAGCAGTCTCTCACCTCGTGAACTTCTTCTTCCTGGCGGCACAAGAATGGACTGGTGCTCAAGCGGTGACTGCATTTGATCTTTATATGGCTCCTTTTGTCCGTTATGATAATGCAGATAAGAGAATGATTAAGCAAGCATTGCAACGCATGGTTTTCGAGCTTAATTATCCAAGTAGAATCGGTTACCAGAGCCCATTCACAAATATTACTCTCGTGCTAGATACTGCGCCAGATTTCCTTGAAGGTGATGCTTATGTCGGTGGTAAAAGGGTTGGCTCATTAGGAGATTACTTGGATGAGGCATTAAGAGTTACTGAGTCCCTATTCACGCTTTATCTTGAGGGCGATGCTCGTGGACAACCCTTCACTTTTCCTATAATAACAATGATGCTTACTAAGAATTTTGATTGGAATGGATCTAGATGGGGTTATCTCACAGATCTTTTCTTTGAGGTCTTAGCTAAGAGAGGCTCATTTTATCTGTTAAATGGATATTCTACGGATGTTTCTGGATTATATGCAATGTGTTGTAGACTAACAATTGATGCTAAAAAGGCTGCTAATGCGTTTAATAGTTTTAAACTAACGAAAAATGAAGAGGATGAAGTATATGATGCGTTGAAATCATCTAGAAGGGGATGGGGTATTTGGGCTCTTCCAGATGCTACAGGGAGTATTGGCGTAATTACGATTAATCTGCCAAGATTGGCTATCGAAGCTAACGGTGATTTGGATAGTTTTTATGATTTCCTATATGAAAAACTAGAAATAGCCCGTAGCGTTCTTCTCACTTGGAGAGAAAGGTATTTAAAGAGTATTGAGAACGGCCTATTGCCATTAACTAAAATCTATATTGGTCATCTAGCTGGACACTTTAACACATTCGGTGTCATAGGATTACCAGAGACAGCAATGAATATACTTGGTGATCCTAATCCATGGAATTCGAGCAGGAGAGCTCGCGAAGCAATATCAATAATGAAGAGCATCGTGAGAACGATTCGGAAAATGGCTGAAGAGTATGAGGAAGAAGACGGCTACTTATATAATGTGGAGGAAGTCCCAGGAGAAAGTGCGAGCTTCAGATTAGCTCTAGCCGATTACAACAGATTCGGAGATCTAGTGAAATCGGGCAAAGTCATTATTCCATTATACATGGGTAAACCTTTCTATAGCAATAGCATTGTTCCCTATTACGCTGACGTTCCTTTAGCTAGGAGAGTGGAGCTTGAAGCTGAAGTACAACAGGAGTTTACAGGTGGCGTGATGCTTCACCTATTTATGTATGAGGCCATGGATCCCAAAGCTCTAAAGAAGCTTGTTTATAACATCGTCACAAGGACAAAGATCGTTTATTTCAGTATAACACCCTCAATAAGTGTTTGTAGAAAATGTGGGTGGAGGGGTGTTGGTATTCACTACAAATGTCCAAAATGTGGAAGCATGAACATTGATATTTGGAGCAGAATCGTTGGCTATTACAGACCAATAAGAACATGGAATGATGGCAAGAAAGTTGAGTTTAACTTCAGAATACACTATGGTACTGAGAAGAGATTAAGACCAGTAGATGTTCTAGAAAATGACTAGATCTTTTTAAGCGATTTAATTCTATTCTTTTAATAGTCTCAATCACTTTATTTAGGTTATTTTCTGATGCTCACGACCATAGTTCTAGGGTTAGATCTAGCAGGGAGCGAGAAAAACGTTACTGGTTATTGTGTGATACTTAATGATGCTATAGAAGATTTTGGTGCGGTTTTCTCAAATGAGGAAATATTGTCTCTCGTGAATAAATGGAGACCTAAGCTCGTAGCGATTGATGCCCCCCTGAATTTTCCCAGAAGAGGTAACTTAAGGGATTGTGATCTTTTAATGAAGCAGATAAATCTAAATCCATTACCACCAACGCTCCCCGGTATGAGAGTTCTCGTTAATAGAGCTATGTGGCTTGTTAAAGAGCTTAAGAGTAGAGGTATAGATTATATTGAAGTTTTTCCAGCTGGGGCACTAAGGTTTTTAGGTTACAAGAAAAAACCAAAATCCATTGCTGAGCGTTTGAGGATTGTCAAAGAATTAGCGCGTGTCTTTACTTTAAACATAAAGAGATATCCGGCCAGACTATTACCAGACATATTTGATGCAATCATATGTGCCATAACTGGTTACGCATATATTAATGGAGATTATATTGAGATAAAGGGGGAAGAGTGTAGAGTAATATTTCCGACACTGCCCATGGATCAAACTAAGAACCAAAATATTTATTAAAGATCGGTTTGTGATGTCCTCTTGGAATCATGCCACATGTAGGGCCATGAGAAACCTCTCCTGGCATCTTCGTATTCGAATACGAATACATCTCCATGGTTATCCCATATTACTAGCTCGTTTTTATCATCCCCATCAATATCGGCTATATTGATCATGAATCCAGGCTCATGTAAACCCTTGCTGAAAATATTTGAGAGATCTTCAATATAGAGGATTCTTCTCTCCTTAAATGAGTAAACAGCGAATTTAGCTTCATAATCCCATAATCCCGTGGTCGTTTTAACAAGAATTACTTCGGGATATTCCTCATCTAAGGTGTTTAAGGGGGTTAAGAAGGCCCATAATCCTTCATTAAAAGGCTCTTGGAAAACGGTGCTTCCGTTTAAAACGGATACTGCTTTAATCCAGGTATAGTCCTTAGCGCCGAAAAATGTTTGCCTCTTATCAAATTCAATAAAGACTATTTCGCGCGTACCGTCATTGTTAATATCCATGATGACAGCTGGTCCAAAGAAATGTCTATTCTTGACCCACCAAGCAATCTTACGTTGCTTTACACTTATTGCTGATAGTAACCATTCTTCTTGTTCCTTTTTACTAATCGCTCTGACGAAAACGTAGACGTCATCACTAACACTAGTTGCGCCTAAGACATAGTCAAATAATAAGGATGAATTATAATAGTACCAACTATTAGTTACATTCAGTAAGTCAATAGCAATAAACGAGTGCCCATTATTCCCCAGGAAGAATATGAAAGGCTTCTTATCCACATAATATGCGCACCATCCAAGGAAACAGTTCGAACAACTCCATTTTTCTACAGATATATTCCTGATAAGAGCTAGATTGGAAGAATTATACACCAAGAAGGTTCCTTGGTAGTAGAGAACAATATCCTCCAAATTATCCTCATTTGCATCAATTATTGTAAAGAAAGCTGATTCTTGGCTGTCTGGTAAATTCTTTCTAAATAGCAGCGACCCATCATCATCAATAATTATTAAGAAGTGGCCGCGCAACAAGACAATACATTCGCCCCTATTATCTGAGTCTAGATCATAAATGTACATATATCCCAAGTAACCTACTCCACCATTCCCTGGACGGGTTCTGATCAAATATACCGTTGATGCGTTATACGTCCAGAGAATTTTCCCAGTAGCACCATTAAAACCTTTAATCACCACCTTGTTGCTTGTGAAATCAGTTACAGCAACTACGTCATTAATACTATCTCCATTAATGTCCCCAATGGCAGGCCAAATGCTGAGAGTCTCCCAAGAAAACCAATCAGAATAGTCGGACTTGTAGTGCCATTTAATAATGAAATGTTGTTTTCTAGAGGAAAAAAATAAGATAGATATATAGGAAGCAGATAGAAGAAGTATAACGATGACTGCTGGAATAACTTTTCTTCTCAATTCGGACAAAGATATCACCTCAATTATACTGAGATTTCTAGACTTATATTTTCAGTAACTGTGTCTTGAAAATAGAAATAATATCTACCTAGGTACGGTCCACCGATATACACGCTTCCTAATTTACCCCATGTGATTTTTCCTAACACTACTATAGAACCCGTCGTTCCATGAGGACTCCATATAAACAAGTAGCTATTGATTACCCAATGTGCGAAATTCTGGGAAGGTAGTGTAGACAGATACGAATAAGAACTTGTGGGATAATGCCATCTTACATAGATTTCTTCATTAGAACTCAAAACATAATCTCCTTCTGAAATCATTGAGCCTACTTCATAAGCTGCTTCTAAAGCCACTAATAATACTTTCACAGTAGATGAGACTGGATGAAAGCTCAAAAAGATCTTTAACAGAAACTTTGCTCCATACAAGATTGCTGCTATGCGAGGATCAATTGTACTAGGGCTGGTTCTAGTTAGTTAGATTTAGATAGTTTTTCCTAGCCACAGCTAGGAAGAGCAGAAGATGGAAGCAGAACCCAAAATCACCAACACGCCAAAAAATATACACAAAAAACTTCACTAAGTTGTTTATGCTGGCGCTTTATAA
>JAHKLG010000095.1 GCA_029856625.1 Candidatus Njordarchaeota archaeon
AGCAGCTCTGATATATTATAGAAGGAAGTTATGGAAGAGCTTGCGAAATGCTAGAATTATCCACATTAACTCTGACCCACTTGCTAGATACATCTTCTGGTCAACTATTTTTACAGGTATTACGGGCGTTCCGTTATATTATCTGATAAAAAGTTTATTCTCCGCTATGGAGAAAGAATTACTCATTGGAACATTATTACTTTTTATACTCATAGGTATTGCTATGATCGCTACTGCTACAGTAATTTCCTTTGCACAAAGAGTATATGGGAATAGAAAAGTAGAAAGCCTCCGTTTTCGCGATTATTTGCTTATTGGTGTTCTTCAAGGACTAGCTATAATTCCTGGTGTGAGTAGATCGGGCATCACTATTAGCGTGTTATTACTCTATTCTAGGGTAGATAGTAAAGAAGCTGTGGATCTCTCATTTATGCTTTCTATCCCCACGATATATCTCGCAACTTTATTTGAACTATTGGCAGGATCTATCAAGAGACCCCTTATAACACTCTCCTTGCAGACATTTCTATTATTAGTCTTAACTTTCCTCATGGCGTTATTGGGTATAAGAGTGATGACCAAGCTTGCTTCTAAAGTGCCGTTTCATATATTTCTAAAAGTATTCGGATTCATGATGATCCTCTTAAACGCCTCCATCTTAATTGGATTCCTACTTATGTGAAAGATCAGTCGTGGCGGGTTCGATCATCGCCCATAGGCTCTCTCCCGCCATTCCTCATCATTAAATTAGTTTTTTATGTGCCCTATAAGGATATAACTAGTAGAAAAAATTAAATCTTGCAATATCCATGCATACCATTTTTGCCTTAATGAATAATTTTTGGTGTGATAAGTGAAATATTTTAAAGCATATGGCGTCTTGCTGATATTTCTATTAGTAACTATTGGTATATTTTTGCCCATTTATCAACCTTTAGAGGTCTTACGAAAAAACATCAGGGCATTACCGCATAATTCTTTCATTCGTGCATCACAGAAAAGCTCATCAATCGTCTCATACGATTTGTTTAAGATGGTCGACAGGGACGAAAATAGGATCTATGATTCACTTGATGATCTAATAATCAAACATCCCTATGATAAAGTATCACTCATAATTCTTTTGAAGAAACTGGATGATAGGACACTAGAATTCTTTAGATCTCTGGGAGGAGAAATCACAGGAGTATATGATAATGCTATAGTCGGATTTTCTGGAAAAATCATTGCTAATAGAATCCCATTATTACTTCGAGACGAAAATATATTGTTCATACAGCCTAATTTGAGGCATAAGGCTACTATGCAGAATGCGCTTAGATTGATAAGGGTTAGGCCATATGTCTGGAGTTTCTATAATTACATGGGTCCAACTAATATGAGTATTGCGGTGATAGACTCTGGAATAGATATAATGCATCCGATGCTAAGTAACGTGCACATTGTTGGATGGTTTGATGCTGTGAATAATAAGACCATTCCCTATGACGATAATGGTCATGGAACAATAATTGCGGGGATTATTGGTGGCGCTTTCTATGATGGAAAAGTAATCGGGGAGAAAACGGCTATACGTTTTGAAGAATTTGCACTGGTTGTTGATGGATTAGAGGCAGGTACTAACATAACGTATTCTTGGTGGGCTTATTTTCCAGTATTTAAAGCAGGTGAGGTAAATATTACGATATATTGGAAGGATATAAGCATTGAGACTGATAAGGTTAAGGGGCATAAAGCTCGAATCTCTGGTTTCGATATTTACTTACCAAATGGTACCGTGGAGCATTTTGAATCTAGAGGAAATCCTCTTAGTTATATCTTTAACGCTCCTACATCCGGATCCTATTATGTGGAGATATACATTGAAATGTTCTCTAATGGTACCGATGAAGATGCTATTGATGGACCTGGAATAGCATTTTGGGCTTATGCTATTCAAGAAGTGTTGTCTCCCGATACTTACGAACCTTTCGCAGGAGTAGTGCCCTTTGCCAAGATAGTAGGAGTTAAAGTCTTAGATGCGGAGGGATTCGGAGCTACAGAGGATATCATTGCTGGCATTGAATGGGTCATTGAGAATAGAATTAAGTATCACATCGTTGTTGCTACGATCACATTTGGGTCAAGTACTGTTGATCCATTAATAGAGTACGCTGTGAAAAATCTGGTCAAAAGCGGGATTGTTGTAATAGCTGCTGCTGGAAATGACGGTCCCCAGAGGAACTCAATAAGCTCTCCAGGACGTTTGGATTATGTAATAACGGTTGGTGCATCGACTGATGGATGGACAATACTGAATGTGACAGATTGGTCTTCACGGGGTCCGTATGGTATGTATTCTGCAGGGACTCCCGCTACTACAAATACGACTAAACCCGATATTGTAGCCCCCGGCGGTAGTTTTCATGAGCCATCTCTGATATGTGTTGATATGAATATCAGTGATAATTTGGAAATTTATTATTACAATGTGGAAAGAGGCACCTTTGAGTATATTGGAATGACCGAAAATATAAGTGATATCATTCCTAACGATTTTGTAATAGCTAGAGGCACTTCGATGTCGACAGCTTATGTTGGTGGTGGAGCTCTTCTGTTAATCCAAGCATTAACTAATGATTCTTGGGAGAAGTGGAAATACGATCTAAGTGAGGTTTTAAAGATAAAGCAATTACTCCTCATGACTGCTTGGGAAATATATAAAGGTCCTGAAACAAATTATCGTTTCAATCGCGGAGAAAAGGATATCGTGGAAGGTTATGGCCTAATACAGGTTGATGCCGCTATTGATGCTGTTAAGAGAATTCTCAAAATGAATATGAGCTACACTGATTATCTATCTAATGAGACATTCCAGCGTCATGTGTGGGCAGGAAAAGTTTACCTGGAAGCTAATACTACGTACCTCTTTAGATTAGAAGTACCTTCTAACGCCGATATGGACATATACTTATGGGATCAGAATCCTAATGACTGGGGTGAACCAATTCTCCTAGCTAAGAGTACTAAAAGTGCTGGTAAAGAGGAATACTTCGCATACACTCCAGAAAAACCTGGGTATTACTATGTGACAGTAAAGATAGTATCGGGGGAAGGGAAATTCAACCTTACGATAATTAATTTATCTAATGAAGAACTAGAAGAAATCATTATCCGCCCACCTAAAGGCATAATCGTGGAGAAAAAAGAGATAAGTGTATATGTCAAAGTGCACGTCTCTTGGACATACGTTATTAGTGTTGAAATGCGATACAATGATCATCAAATAGCTTTCTCAGCAATAAGTGTTAGTGAAGATGGTAGGGTTAGCGAATGGTTAGGAAATATAACTCTTCAGACATTTAGTTTTAAAGGGGAACTCTTAATTAAAACTCCAGTAAAGACCTTCGTGATTCAGTATTCTCTAACGTATATTCCTTACTTTAAAGCAATCTTAGTAGGTGTCTCAGCGGTTTGTTTAGCAGGAATAGCCTTCTTTGGTTATCACTGGTACCGTAAGAAGAAACTTGAGAGATTAGCCAGAATCGAGGAGGAGGCCAAGGAGATTGCTAAGGAGACTATAGAGGAAGTGTTAGAAGAAAAATGAAAAATCTATATATCCTATTTTTACTGATCATTAAATTGATTTCAATAAAATGTTCATGAGAAATTTATTGGGGGATGCTCTTGAGAATTTCACAAATCCTTAGGATTGATTTGCTTGATGAGAGAGGATTTCCCCTAATAATCTACGATATGAAAAAACGTAGGATAGATAAGGAAACCCTTCTCTCCGAGAAAAACGTGTTAAAATCTGCTTTCTTGGTGGCTGCTATCCATGGCCTTACAGAAGGAAAACGACTAACTAATATTGTGACAACGGAGAATGAGAAATACCTTTTATTAAAAAGGGATAAATTTGTCCTTGTGATAACTCTTTCGCAAGATGCAGATATAACATCTGAAAAACTCCAATTATTCGCGAGATCCCTCCTATATGGGGTCATAGAGATCCACAAGCGATTAGGTATTAACCCTGCTGATTTGTTCCTTGAAGATTATTTAGAGATTATAAGTGATCCCTTCGAAAAATTAGTTAAAAAATTGATAGATCGACTGAAACTTGTTTAATTCTTTGGCGATGAATGTTTATAATTTCTCTCCTCATAGAGTCTATTCGTGATTTTGTGATACTTCATAATGAGAATGAAGAAAATAAGAATAGTATTGAGAAGAATACTTATTTCTCTACAATTTGCTTTAACTTGTATTGGTTAGCAAACAGTGAATTGTTGTGAGTTAGATGTATAAGAGAGGCACTGAACTCCGAGGAGAAGTAATTGGAGCGGAGATTAGAAGATTCAAACATAGATGGTTCGGAATTTTAGAAGTCTTAGTTAATAAGGATATTATCGAGCTTTACATGTCTGGCACTATTGCGCAGTGGTTTGTCACAGGAGATAGGGTTAAGATCACTCTTAAGCGAAAACCTAGGGAGAAAAATGGCAAATTATACCTCACATTCGATGATTATGTGTTACATAAATATTATGAACAGGATGAAATCCTAGTATGGCCTGTGTTTGATAAGATAATGGAGCTTCCTAGAATAGATCCAGTGACTGGGCGTGAGCTCTATAAATATAAGTTAAGAGGCCGTGAGGCTATCTTTGAATCTGATTATGAGGCAATAGCTGAGCTCGAACAATTTCATTATGCTTCTAAGAAAGTTGTCATCGCTATATGGAGATGCGAGAAGTGCGGAGTATTCATCAGGAGTAATACAAAGCCCATTTGCCCTAATTGCAAAACTGATGAAACTGTTCATATTTTCGAGATACGCGGCTCCACCCCCGCATCAAGATTCTTGGTAATTGAGCTTATTGATAGACAGCCTTATGAGCCGAAGATTGTTGCTTATGTCAGGGTTGATCCCCCGATTCCTCTAATGCATAGGAAATTGCCAACCGGCGAAGTAGAGAGGAATATTAGAGAGAAAGTGTTTCCAAAGGATTGGTTTTATCCAGTTTTCTGGCCCGAAGTCATCTTTAAGAAGAAATTAAAGGAGTTAAGAGCAAAATATGGTAAAGCTATAGCTTCTGCTAGACTTTGGGAGACAGCTAAATGGGAAGCACTTAGAACATCAAATACAGCAGCTGCGAGAATATCTAGAGTAGTAGTGCATCCCGATTATAGGTCTGATGGAATTGGCCAGGCAGCGGTTAAGTTTGCTATCGAATGGATTAAGGAGAGACGGATTCCAGAAATGCGCAAGGAGAAGCATTTAGTGGAGACAATAGCAATGATGGCTCGTTATAATCCATTCTTCGAAAAAGTAGGTTTTAAGTATCTATGGGATACTGCTAGTGGCCGGCCCGTTCTTTATTATCCGTTAACAGATCTAGCGCGGAAATATATTGAGAGTTTCTTAAAGGAGGATCCATACGCACGTGAGCATGGTGGGCGATTATGTGTTTCCCGGTATACAAGTGTTGAGAAGCTATCGGGGAGTATCATTCTACAGAACGTTACTAAGATATTCGAGAATATTTTAACTCTTGAGAAACTGAAGCCAGAACTTCGAAAGGTCCTCGAAGCATTTGGCGTAAGACAGCGAAAACTTCAGAGACTTGTTCTTAGGAATGTTAACTTAGAGATAAAACCAGGAGAAGTAGTGGTTGTTGTTGGGGCATCTGG
>JAHKLG010000096.1 GCA_029856625.1 Candidatus Njordarchaeota archaeon
ATAATGGCTTCGCGAAAGGGCCTCTAACTTCTCTTCCTCTCTTAAACCAGTCTTCAAGCTCTTTGCATTCAATTATGATGTTTGGTCTTAAGATAGGTGGATTAGAGTCAAGTTTGACAATATTCAATACCTTGCCGCTATATACTAAGAAATCTGGTCTTAGAGCGGTATAAAGCACCCAAATTTTTCTTAGATCAATAGAGTCTTCCCATCCTATTGGCCTAGGAGCCTCTATAAAGAAACTTAAATAACCCCTATCGATAAAATAAATAACCGCATTTGGGGGAATCCAACCAGTCTTCTGCCTACCAGACCGACCTATCATTAAATATCTGAGCTCAGGATAAACGATTTTTCCTCCTCTTTCTCCTAATAATTTAAGTATAGTCACATAAACCCAAGTCTGGTAAACTGATCTCATATTTGTTTTAAGAGATGTTCTAACTGCAGCCCCGGCCGTCTTTACAAACTCCTCTACACTAATTTTCCTTCTGAGTAGATCATATAGGTAAAAAATGATCTTCTTCATAAGATGATGCTCAGGGTCTTCGATAAAACTTTTAAGTTCTTTTGGAAGCAATTCTCCTCTTATATCAAGAATTTTCTCAGCCTTCATGAAAGCTTCTTTTAGAATTTTTACCCAAGTAATAGCAACATATAGATCGTCACCTACTTGTTCACCTACAAATTTTTTGCGCAATTCATCTCGAAGTTTTTCAAATCTACCTGCAAGTTCTCCTTTAAAATTAAAACTTCTATTAGGATCATATCTGTCCAAGAATTTGACGAGTTCATTATATGTATCCATCCAACAATTCAAAGCCATTAATGCCCACTTAACTAAGCTTTTTAATGTCATTAACTTTAATGAATTCTCAAACCGGGAATGCAATAAAACTATTTAAGTTCGTTTAATGAGAGACGTTTTAGTCTCAGAGCATGTTATAGAGGCGGGGTATAATTTGTGCGGAATTGGTGCATGTCTTTCTCTTATTAAAAGAAACATAGCTGGCAAGATATTAATCATGCTTAAGAATCTCGAGTACAGAGGATATGATAGCGCTGGGATAGCGGTTATTACGCCTGAGAACACCCTTGATCTCAGAAAGGGAGTCGGGAAGATAGATGATTTAAAAAACAAGCTTCATTTTGATCAAATGGTTGGTTTTGTAGGAATTGGTCATACACGATGGGCAACGCATGGAGGTGTAACTGAGGAAAATGCGCATCCTCATACTGACTGCGATGGCAGGATTGTAGTAGTACATAATGGAATCATAGAGAATTATCTTGAGATTAGAAAAGAGCTCGAAACAAGAGGACACAAGTTCCGTAGCGATACGGATACGGAGATAGTTCCGCATCTGATCGAAGAATTCATTAAAAGAGGAAACGATTTCTACGAAGCTTTTAAAAACGCTGTGAAAAAGCTAAAAGGGGCATACGCTCTGGCGGTGGTCTCAACTTACGAGCCTAATAAAATACTTTTTGCTAGGGTGTTTTCTCCGCTTGTAATTGGATTAGGCACTGATGAGTATTATATAGCAAGCGATATACCGGCTTTCTTGGAATGGACTAATAAAGTAATCATTTTAGAGGATGGTGATATTGGATACGTATCCCAAGGAGGAGTTCTTATTGAAAACGTTTTTCTAAATAGAAGAGTTCATCGAGACGTAACCACGATACCCTGGACGAAAGAAATGGCTAAGAAGGGAGGCTTTCCTCATTTTATGCTAAAGGAAATTTTTGAACAACCCCAAAGTGTGAGTAGGACAATATTAATGGCAAGAAAGCAAATAGATAGGTTCTTAGATTACTTAGAGAAGGCAGAAGAAGTGTACATCGTAGCTGCGGGTACCTCATATTATGCATCACTACATGGTCAATACGCTTTCGCGAAATATGGTCTTAGAAGCCGTGCAGTGGTTGCATCAGAGTTTATTGAAGAAGTAGGTGGATTCATAGGGAATAAAGATCTAGTAATTGGGGTCTCTCAATCTGGAGAGACTG
Organism: Candidatus Njordarchaeota archaeon; assembly: GCA_029856625.1. Taxonomy (GTDB): domain Archaea; phylum Asgardarchaeota; class Njordarchaeia; order Njordarchaeales; family Njordarchaeaceae; genus Njordarchaeum. The sequence goes on from JAHKLG010000096.1 coordinate 2,014, forward strand.
CGGATACCCTCTTGGCTCTTCGTTATGCCAAGAAGAAAGGAGCAAAAGTTGTTGCCATAACAAACGTTATTGGAAGCGCCATCACGAGGATATCGGATTATTCAATAATAATGGGGGCTGGGCCAGAAATCGGAGTAGCGGCAACAAAAACATTTACTGCTCAAGTTGCAGTATTAAATTACGCACTAATAAAATGGGCTGAGATGCATGGTTATGATATGGACGACGTTAAGAGGGTTTTCCTTAATAACATAGGTGAGAAAATTAGTAATGTATTGGAGAAAGCGAATTCATTGGCTAAGAAGTTATCTGAATGGATGGTACCCAAATCTAATGCCTACTACCTAGGTAGGGGTCTAGGTCTACCTATAGCATTAGAAGGAGCATTAAAGATGAAGGAGATAGCGTATATTCACGCAGAAGGATATCCTGCGGGAGAATCTAAACACGGCCCTATAGCGCTAATAGAGAAAGATTTTCCTGTAATAAGTATCGTCCTCAATGATCATTTGCAGGAAAAAATGTTGATAGCTATAGAAGAAATGAAAAGTAGAGGAGCGTACATAATTTCAGTATGCGAAGAAGGGATGAAAAAGATTCAAGAAAAAAGTGATTTTATATTTGAGATCCCATCTGGTTTTTCGAATATTCTTGCTCCTCTTGTGTATATAATCCCTCTTCAGTTACTGGCCTATTATACTGCCGTTAAAAGAGGCTGTGATCCTGATAAACCTAGGAACCTAGCGAAGTCTGTGACTGTCGAATAAATTCGTTGGAAAAGGGCGTGAAATGAGAGAATTAATTTACATCGCTGTAAATGGGATTGGATTAGGACACGCGAGAAGGTCACATAGAATAGGTAAAGTCATGAAAGCTGCTGGCTATAACGTTCTTTTTTCCACTTATGAGGACTCCCCGGCTGAGAGATTTCTCAAACAAGAGAATTGGAGAGTATTAACGGTTCCTGAACTTAGTTGGGTTCCTACTTTAGATGGAGGAATCGATAGGCCTAGAACAGCATTAAGAGTTTTTCAAGGTGCAAAAATAGTTTCTCAACATCTATCATTTGAATACAGTCTATTAAAAACATTAAAGCCAAAGGTTGTGTTATCGGATATGAGGCTATCACCCATTATGTCGGCTGAGTTACTAAATATACCGAGATTCTTCTTGAGCTTATTCTTAAGTATGAGAAGGGCTCCTAAAAATAAGTTAAAACCATATGCAAGACTATTAGCTGGATTCCTTGAAAGAGTGGCTAAAAGATGTGATAAGATTTTTTTCACAGATTTTCCATTACCTTGGACAATTTACTATTATTTTCTTCCAGCAAAAATGCCTTCTAATATGATTTTCACCGGTCCAATAGTTGATGAGAACATAGAGAGAATTATTTCAAGTAATGACATAGAAACAGCCAAAGAGCAGGCTAAGGAAAACCTAAACTTAACAAGGTTTGATAAAGTGATTCTCTTCGTGCCCAGTGGTCATAGGGCGTCTCAGAAATTTTTCCTAGAAAACTTTCTTTCTCTCTTTCCATGCTTTAAAGAGATGAGTAGAAATAAATTCGTCTTAATACAGATAGGCTCGATAGGTAAAATTATAAGATTAAGAGAAAATGTCGAGATACTTAACTGGATTCCGAATAAAATGGATAGAATTCTCTCGGAATATTTTCTAGCATCAGACATTGTTATAGGTCATTATGGGATGAATAAAGTTTTTGATTCCTTGGCAGCAGGAGCTATCTTTGCGGGTATAGTATCTAATGAACATATAGAGCAGCAAGGGCTCGCTAAGAGAATCACTGAACTTAAATTAGGCTTTATAATCCAAGACTTTAAGATCGATATTCCTCAAATTATCCATATAGTATCTGATAATGACGAGTACTATTATCGTAGAATCAGGGCATATAATAAGCTAATGAAGAGCTATAAGCCTCTTGAAACTATAAGGCGAGAAATAGAAAATGTTATTTCTTAAGATACCTAAATCAACTTAAGCATCTTTCTTCATTTGGAAACTTCCTTTCCTCGACTATCTAACAGATCAAAAACTTTATGAAAGCTGGGCTGGCGCGTACTACTTGGATGATATAACCTAGAGTAAAGGCCATAAGAAATGGCTGGCTTAATATAAAATTATACTCTATTGAGAAAATAAAGTTTAGAAAGATCTTCAAGCAGCTTTTGAGTTATCGAATTAACAGAGCCAAACGGTGATGCATATTATCTGGGCTTCCATTAGAAAACATTGTGAATAATCTCTTTAATGGAAAACTTAAACTATTATCTTTTTATGATTCTTCTTGTATAATCTCTGGGAGAATGGTTATGCGTTATGGAACATTTTATTGGTTTTTGATATAGATGGAATTCTCGTAGAACCTAAAGAACAACGTATTAAGATGATGAAAATCCCCTCTGCTGAGATAATGATGATCACATGGGCCGGCTGATTACTCAAAAATTTCCATAAACAGTTTATCTAATTGCTTTTTCTTCTTAAATTTCCGTGCTGCGTCTGGTATTTTATCAAAATTTATGTAAGCAACTAACTTATTCTTCAAGTCTCCTGTTGATTTACCCACTCTAATGAGGAAGCTAAGAAACTGAGTAACGTTACTTTTCTTGCCAGTTAATTCTTGTGCTCTCTCAAAATCGATAAAGAACACATATCCATTATTAACGATGATATTCTTAGTCGGATTGCTTAGCTCGTCCAGAAATATCCCGATGCTATCTAATTTATATGCATTCTCTAGTAATACCCTAATCACCTTAATTATCTCCTTTGGTGCCGCCTTATCCAAAAATTCACTGAAGTGTATTCCTGGTATGTACTCCCGGACAAGGATAGGGAAATTATTAATTATCAATAAATAGTATGGTTTAGGCGATGGGAACTCGTGTTTTTCTAAAAGTTTTAAGAAAGAATATTCTCTCTCCGCATTCTGAATAAATCCCTTATTGAATATCTTAAAGACAATTCCGTGACTCGGAAGCGCTATAATCATTGAATGTCGTCCTTTAGACGTTATGATTTCCATTGTGAACCCTTACTTTTAAGGCCTCTGGAGAAAATATCTCTATCATATAAAACTTTTTACCCAAATTTTAGCTTAGATATATGTTTTTATGAGAAAAATGTATTAGATTTGGGGAAAAGTAATAACGGGTGTACAGACCAAAAATGGTGGTCAAGAGGTTTCTAATTACAAGGAAGATCCTATTTTTCACGATACTGATTGGCATTGTGGCAGGATTTTCAGCAGTACTCTTTTACATATTATTGGATATTTTTGATTGGTTTTTTCTAGAAACATTAGTGGATTTCTCGGCTCCTCAAGCTTATGGGGAAAGATCTTTTATTGAATTAGAAATAGAACCTTTTGCATTAGAGATCCCGGGTCTCCTTTCAATAATCCCAGCAATTGGAGGTTTTTTCTCTGGATTAGCAGTATATAATATCGCGCCCGAAGCAGAAGGCCACGGAACTGATGCAGTTATAAAGGCAGTTCACGAATTTGGAGGAGGAATAAGAGGAAGGGTGGCATTCACGAAATTGTTTGCTTCTGCAGCGACAATAGGTTCTGGAGGATCTGCGGGGCGTG
>JAHKLG010000097.1 GCA_029856625.1 Candidatus Njordarchaeota archaeon
CTCTTTTCTCGAATATGATAAAAGCTAGAGAAGAAGTTTACTTTCACAATACTGTTTCTGGTCTCCAGTGGGGGTATACTATGGCTATAGTATCTGTCTACTTTTTTACCAACTAAAGCTTAAAAATCAGAGCGAGAAGAATAGAATAAGTGGGCCAGGGGGCGGGAAGTCCAGATGATCGTAACCGGGCTAGCTGATCTCTGATGAGTGGATTGACAGGAGAGGACTCAGGCCCACCCGATACCCCCTGGCCCGTATGATTTTTGCATAAGATACTATCTTAATATAGTTTCTTCATATATACCGCTAATATATACTGCTATTAAAGTTTTCCTTTAATTTCTGTTAAGGGAAATTTTTAAAGGCGGCAAAAACGCCCGTTTCTGCCTAGGCTCAATAGTAAAACAAAAATAAGTTTTGTTCAATATAATTGGGCATAAATTTTTGCTTTTGGTGTCTTTATGCGGAAAGCAGTTGCTTATCTAAGGATATCGAGAGAAGACGAAAATTCTGAGAATCAGGAAAACGCAATAAAAATTGTCTGAGCAAAGTTTTTTACAATTCTAACTAATGATATTTTTGCATAGAATGGTATTGATTTTATTGAGTGAGGTATTATGGTTAAAGTTTCCGAGTTCAGAAGGATAGTAAGAGAGGGTTCTCCCCCGTTTAAGATTATTTATGAGACGGAGGAAGGTAGTGGAGAAGAGGAGATAATGAGTGCGAAGGATGTTTTAGGAAAAATAAAGGAATTATTTGGTGGGTCGCTTAGGGGAGCAAAAATTGAGGTGAGTGAGAGGGATTCCACGACCGAAGTTCTAATATACAAGACTAAAGGCCCTAGAGTACGGCTGATCTTTAAGCGACATAAGCAGTTATCGCTGGTAAGCTTCTTTCAATAGTGGTGTATGTATGCTACTTATAATATTTGATCTAGACGGGACATTAATAGAAACTGATTTCAGGAATTTAAAGGAGGCTAGGAGAAAGGCTGCAAATTTTCTCCGTGAGAAATATGGAGTGGATATATCCCCGTCTCCGCCATTCTTCATGAAGCTCTTCAATACCATAAAGGAAATTTCGCGAAGAACTGGTACTGATGGAGCAATTATAAGAAGACAAATTTACAAGATTATAGAGGAATATGAGTTAAAGAACGTAGAGAAATTTCGCCCCCTCGCAGATCTTAGGGCATTGTTCAAGTGTCTTCGAGAACGAGGAATAAGAATTGCTATTCTTACATCAAATAGTAGAAAATTCGCCGAAACCGTTTTAGATAAATTAGGTATTAAGAAGTATATCGACTTAGTTTTGACGCGAGACGATATAGAACGGCCTAAACCGTTTCCAGATGGGATTTTAGAGATATGCAAGAGACTGGGGGTGAAAAAGGAAAATACTATAATGATTGGTGATACTCCAATAGATATGGAAACAGCAAAAAACGCGGGAGTACGGGCTATTGGATTGAGTTTTCATTATACAGAAGAAGAACTGAAGAAAAAAGGAGCAGACCTCGTTTTAAATAAATTAAACTGCAAAGAACTCCTAAACGTAATATGTAATAAGGTTATAATAAATGATACTTAAGTTAGGATAAAAGGATCTATCTCAATTCTGTGGTTAATCTGTTCTTATCTCGTATCCTTCTTATTTTGTCTAGAAAAGATATGACCAATTTATTGTCGTTGTCTTTTCTTATGATAAAATCTACTTTTTCTTTAGCAAATAGGATTAAGTCAACAGGGTACATTTCCGCTATTTCTCTGGGAGCTAAGCAGTAATCAGCCTTACCCTGCTGTACTGCCAGGATTGATGAATTTTCTGTTCGGTACTCATCAAAGTATCCAGAGATACGCTTGATTAGCTCATTTAATTCAATACCCTTTTCCTTAGCCATCTGCATGAGGAAGTAATCCAGCAACTCCCTATAATTGCTCCCCCTCTCTCTATTAGCAATTCTTAATTTCTTCTCTATCGCAGATCTAAGGTCTCTAACTCTGTGAGGATTTCCCTTGGAAAGAACGATACATACATCACGCCTAAACCCCTCTATTAATTGAAGCCCCTTACTAATGAGGAGATGGGTATTATAGGATCCGCTTTCTTTGTCAATCAGGTTAACGCAAGCAATATCAGCTTCCCCTGCTAAGACGGCATTTACAGCTGTTACAGGGTTCGCCTTTATGTATTTTATCCGAATTCCTGGAGTCTCGTTCACCATTTTATTAATTATTTCTTCTATTATCAGTGATCTAGGACCTATTATGACTAAGTCAGGTAAACGAGTTTTATCATCAAAGATTTTTGCTGAGACAATTGCATCCTCCTTTAGGTAATCTACATTTTCTGGAATCTCGAAAAAACCTTCAGCAGAAGCAAGTGTTGTGATAGCGCCAGAAACAGTGGATATTGGATATCCTATCAATTCATCACCTAATCTATGAATGGAAACAGTCTTAAATAATCGTCTGCCTTTCTCCCCAATAACTCTACGGGTGATCCTTACAGTCAATTCTTTCCCAGAATATTCGGGTAGTCCAGCTATCTTCCTGAGAATTGGAGCCACGAATGTTCTGAAAGCTATTAGAGAGGATGTTGGAAAGCCTGGTAATCCAAAAACTGGTTTACCCTTAACTACAGCTAGTATTACTGGTTTTCCAGGTTTACTCTTTACTCCATGAACAATTACTCCCGGTTCTCCGAGTTCGTTGATTATTCGGTAAAGCATATCGGAATAACCAGCTGAGGAGCTTCCAGAAGTAATAATCATATCACAACTATGCAATGCGCTAGTTAGTTTTGCTTTGATATCCTCTGGATCATCTCTCGCTATTCCAATTATTATTGGTTCTCCTCCATTCTCAATGACGCTAGTTGCAAGCGTATAAGTATTTACGTCATAGATTTTTCCAGGAGCGAGTTCTTGACCGGGAGGTATTAATTCATTTCCAATACTTATGATTCCCACTTTAGGTTTTCTATAAACACGTACCTTGGAATATCCTATGGCAGCAAGCACACCTATATCGCGGGGCGTTAATAAGTACCCCTTTCTTAACAAAATTTCCCCACGACCAATATCAGAACCAGCATATTGTATATTAGCTCCAGGGCTTACACGACGATAGACAAGCAACCACCCATCTTCCTCTTCAGTATATTCTACAGGAACAACAGCATTTGCTCCAGCAGGAATCTCAGCACCAGTATCAACTTCTATCGCTAATCCCTTGTCAATTCTTTTCCTTGGTTTCTCCCCTGTTCTCACACGCTCTATGATCCTAAGCTTAACAGGTTTAACCTCAGAAGCTGGATAAGTATCTTCAGCCCTAACAGCATAACCATCTACAATGGATCTATCGAATGTAGGCACATCAATAGGAGCCCTAACATCCTCAGCCAATACCCTATTTAGAGCATCTAGAATGGGTACTTCCTCAACACTAAGAGGTCTTGGCTCGAAAAATTTCAAGAATTTCCTCCTCGTATCCTCAATCGATAGGAGCTCTCTAAAAATTTTCCTCATCCCATACACCGATTCTATCCCGAAGTAATATAACTTCTACAGCTTCTCCTACTTCGAAGCCTTCCTTATCCTCTGGAACGATGACGAGTCCGTCAGCTTTAACGATGCTAGAGAGTACACCAGCACCTCCCGTTCTAATTGGATAAGCAAAATACTTATTATCTTTACGAACCACCCTTACTCTCACAAAATGTTTAATTCCAGGTTTAGAAGGAATTCTTTTAGCAGTTTCTGCCACTATTATTCTGGGGATATAAAATCCCCGCAGACCAGATATTTTCTCAATTGTAGGTTTGGCGAATAAGATGAATCCTAAAAAAGCGGCTACTGGAGGACCTGGTAGCGAGATTATGGGAAAACCATTTATCGTGGATAAAATGATAGGTTTTCCTGGTCTCATACTAACTCCATGAACGATGATTTCTGAACCCTTAATGCTTCTCAGAGAATATATAATTAGATCATATTCTCCGAGGCTGGTTCCTCCCAGAGTACTGAGTATTTCTCAAAATACCATGGCTTCTAATATTTTTTTCTTGATATCATTTACCTCATCCTTAGCAATCCCTAAATCAATCACGTCACAATAGTTCTGGACAAGTAATTTCTTGATCATTATTCTACTACTATCTATCACTCTCCCTAAATTAACTAATTCATCCTCTCTAGCATCGTCTACAAGCTCGTTTCCACAAGAGAAAATAGCAATCCTCGGTCTCCTAAATACTTTAACCTGCTTAACAAGCGCACTTTTCAATATAGCCACATCCCACGGGGAAATTCTTATACCCCGCTTAAGCAATAAATCACCACGCCTAATGTCCTCTCCTCGCTTTGAGACATTCTCATAGGGAGCAACACTCTTAAGCACATAGATACGTTCCCCCTTCTCTTCGACGAATTCACATGGCACGACAGCATTAGTTCCCTTAGGCATTTTAGCTCCAGTATCCACTTTAACAGCCTCGCCGGATTTTACAGAGCCAGAAAAAGGTAAACCCACTACCGACTTACCAATGATTCTTAGAATGATAGGGTTCTCCTCAGACGCACTAAAAATATCCTCAGCTCTAACTGCATAACCATCCATAGCTGCCCTATCGAAGGGAGGTACATCAACTGAGGCGTAAACGTCTTCAGCAAGAATAAAGCCGAGAGATTCTAAAACATCAATATTGAGGACCTCAAGAGCTCTGGTCCTGATCTTCGATAGAAATAATCTCAAGGCATCATCACACTTCACAGTTTTTCCTTTAAGAAATTCTTCCAACAATACCCCCTCACAATGTTAATTCTTCCTAGAGAAGAATATCCTAGATCTCTTAAAGATCTATATGAGAAGGATTACTCAAAAAATTCGCGATATTTATCTACGACATCCTTAGCTGCATTAACATCACTATCAAACACTAGCCCCTCATCTAATACGCCCACTTTCTCTTCGAATTCGTCAATGATCCTTTTTAATAAATCCTTAAGAGCAGCATTGATACCATTGGAGAATATACAACCTATGGTGAATTTTCCATAATATACGGTAATAATGACTTCCACTAATTCGTATGTTCTAAACATTTTCTGGGTAGTTGTTTCTTCAATACCCTTGGTGAGGCCGATAACTGATGCCATTAGGGAGGAAACAAGAGCGAGAGATCGTCGTCCCTGTTGAGTAAAAGCTTCACGATAAACGGGGACTCCCCCATACGTCATTAGAACTATTCCATGAACTGTAATCGGTAGCATTAATAACCGAGGGAATGGGGGAAGAGTGACTAATATTGAAGCATACGCAGCTGTAAGTAAGAATATCTGGATCTCGGGGATTACTTCTCTAGCAATAACGTTCATAAGCCCTAATATATAAACGCCGGTCAATAAGGCAAGTGTAGTAGCTAAAATAATGACTATTTTAAGGGCATGGGTCTTTTTTCCTCTTCCCGTTTTATGAATGATACAAATAAGCTGATAAATACCTATGAATATAAGAATTCCAAGAGAAATAAGGGATAACGGAGTTAATATGGCCTGACGATGCCATATTTTGTTCGAGGACTGCATGATCTGGAGAGGATTTAGGATTAAGTCTAGTCCTTTAAGGA
>JAHKLG010000098.1 GCA_029856625.1 Candidatus Njordarchaeota archaeon
TAACCGAGGCCCAGAATCTGGTCGAAGCCCGAATGCAAATACTGCCGGAAATATTGCTAAACCGGCTAGTATCGAGGCAAGATTGTCCCCAATAGCCACCATATATGTGTTATACTCAACATTCTGATCTCTACTCATATATGATCCATAAGTAATTATGAATCCGATTCCTAAGGCCGTAGTGAAGTATACCTGACCTAATGCTTGTAACCATATTGATGGATCCTGTAAGTACTCTGCACGTGGCATAAAAAAGAATCTTATTCCTTCGAATGCGTTGGGAAGCGTTACTGCTCTAATCACTCCAATAACCAGTATTATGAAGAGGAGAGGCATTAGTACTTGGTTAACCTTCTCAATACCCTTAGAAACCCCACGAATGATAAAGAAAGTGCAATAAATAGTCGCAATTGCTAGACCAAGAACTGATAAGTATCCGGGAAAAACAGTGTGCCAAATACTCTCTAACACATCATGATTAGTTATGAAAATTCTACCAGTAAGAGCTAGCCCAAAGTATATTATGGTCCAACCAACCACCACAAGATATTGCGTATTAAGCAATGTTCCGAGAACAACTGTGGCGTCTCCTAAATACCTCCATTTAATGCTGGCCTTTACTTCCTTAGCTGCCGAAAAGAAAGCACCAGCGGGGCTTTTCCTAGTCCTCTTACCGAGCAGCGTTTCCCCATTATAAGCGGGGATACCGATCAAAATGTACGCTAAGAAGTAGATTAATAGAAAGGCTGCTCCACCAAAAACGCCAACTTTATAGGGAAATCTCCATAAGCTTCCTAAACCAATTGTAGCAGCCATAAAAGCAAAAACAGTAGTAATTTTAGAACTCCAGCTCTCCTTTTCGGCCATAACAACACCTAAGAAGCTTTAGTTAGTAATGAAGAAGAGAGTTTAAGAATTCTGCACAAATACATTAAAACATAATTATGAAATCATACGTTAGTTTTCAAGACATACAAAAAAACTATATTATTTTTGCATATGACATTTATACCTTTTCACTCATCGTAGTTTATGGGAAAAATATCTTAAAATGGTGAAACGTCTGTGGCCAAGAGATTAACTATTATTGATCCAGATAAATGCGTAGGTTGCCAATTATGTATGTTTGCTTGTAATAGACGATTTGGAGAAGGAGGATTGGCTAAGGCGGCTATACATGTAAGGAGTGTCGGAGGATTTGAGCGGGGATTTACTGTTATTGTATGTAGAGCTTGTATTGATCCACCATGCGCAAGAGTTTGTCCAACAGATGCTCTTACGCCAAGGAATGGAGGAGGAGTTCACTTTAATCCCTCTAAATGTATCGGTTGCCGAGCTTGTGTAAATGCATGCCCTATCGGAGCAGTTTTTTGGGATTATGAGGCGGGTAAGCCTATTATCTGTGTCTATTGCGGGTATTGTGCAGACTTCTGTCCTCATGGAGTCTTGAAATTAGAGGAGGTGTCATGAATGGTTGATCAATTCCTAAGGAGAGTTCTTTATGTTGATCTTACGCATAAACGATACTGGATTGAGGAAAGAGATGACTTATTTGAGAAATGGCTTGGGGGAGTGGGAGTAGCTGTTCAACTATTGAGAGAAGAACTTAAGAAGGATGCTGATCCTCTAGGACCCGATAATGTAATCGTTTTTGCTGTAGGTCCTTTAGTTGGTTATTACCCATTAGCGTCTAAAGTTGTTGCTGTTTTTAAAAGCCCCCTCACAGGTAATTATGGAGAAAGCCACGCAGGAGGAAGAAGCGCTGTTGCTTTGCGAATGAGTGGTTTTGGTGCTATAGTGATTAAAGGCGCCAGCGATATACCCGTTTACTTAGCTATACATAATGGACGTGTGTACTTTAGAGATGCCGGGGCTTATTGGGGTGTACGTTCAGTATATACTGTGGGAAGAATAATCAGAGAAAACGAGCCAGCGGCCGGTCTTAGGACAATAATTAGAATTGGTCTTGCGGGAGAACGCTTAATACGTTATGCTTGTGCTACAACAGAAACTTATAGACATTTTGGCCGCTTAGGTTTGGGAGCGGTTATGGGATCTAAGAAGCTAAAAGCTATAGTTTTTAGTGGAAAGAGATTACTTCCTACAAAGGATAAAAAGACGTATAGAGAAGTATATGAGGAGATTTATGAGAGAGCCGTTAAGTCCCCTTTGATGAGGAAGTATCATGACTATGGTACCCCAATAAACGTTCTAGCATTAAATGAGATAAATGCCTTACCAACAATGAACCTTAAGAAGAACAAATTCGAGTATGCGAAATACCTCAGTGGAGAATATTTAGCAGAGAACTATCTTGGTAGAAGAGTTGCTTGTGCTCATTGCCCAGTAGCATGTATTCACATAGCCACTTGGAGAGAACCCTATGAGGATGAACCATTTTTCTATAAGACAAAATTCGTTTCCTATGATTATGAGCCCATATATTCCTTAGGTACAATGTTGGGTATCAAGGATACTGTTGGTTTCTTGAGGTTACTAGAAGCTGTTGAAACATATGGTTTAGATGCTATGAGTACGGGAGTCTGTCTAGCATGGGCAACAGAAGCCTTAGAGAAAGGGATAATCTCCACGAAAGAAACGATTGTAAGGTTATCATGGGGGGATTGGAGAAATTACATAAAAGCTGTAGAATACATAGTTAAACAACCTAATGAATTCTACAGAGATCTCGGAATGGGCGTAGAATATGCTGCAAAGAAATATGGCGGCCTAGATTTTGCCCTAGCATTCGGAGGGTTAGAGATGCCTGGTTATCATACTGGCCCAGCAGCTCATATTGGTTATTTAATTGGTTCCCGTCATAGTCATCTTGACATGGCTGGTTATAGTTTAGATCAAAAAACCCTGGGACAAGAGTTATCACCAGAGGAGGTTGTGGATAAATTAATGGCTGAGGAATCTTGGAGGCAGATACTATCTAGCCTAGTAGTATGCTTCTTTGCACGTAGAATATACTCTCCAGAAACAGTAGCTAGGGCTTTAAAGCCGCTAGGACACGAATTCACGGAAGAAGAGCTTAAGAAACTTGGTGAAAGAATATACCGGGAAAAGTACATGTTAAAGGTTCAGATGGGATTTGATTTGACAAAGCTGAGAATTCCTAAGAGAATTCTAGAAATTGAGTCTGCCAAGGGTAAGATTTCGGAGGATTATATAAAGAGAGCAATAGAGTATTTCGCGAAGAAAATGGGTTTAGCTACGCAATAGAATCTCGACATAAACAACAACTCTTATTCCATATTTATTTTCCACGTATTCTCTTATTTCTTTTGGCAAATCTGAAGAAACCGTGCTTACATCATGAGCGGCTATTTTTACCCATATTACTGCAGTATTTGAGCCCAAGTCATAATTTACCTTTATTTCAATTATTTCTAGTTCTGGATGCCTATTTAATAAATATTTGCTCAAATCCTTTCTTATTGATTCTTCAAGTCCTAACTTCTTATAATAGCTGACAGTGGAGATAGATATTGGAGCTAAAATCACTAATGCCGCTAGAATTATAGCTAGTAATTGCCTTCTCACCAATCTTCTAGCCAAAAGCTCTTTTCTAGCGGATAGGCCGGGTTTCAGACCAGTGAGCCAGAAGAATATGATGGTCATTAGGTTTATTGCTACTATGTTGACTAGGAGAAGTAGGGAAGAACCCATAATTATTTGCCAGCTACAGGGATTATTTTTAAAGAGAAAAGCGATCCCAATACCAATATTGGCTGCGGGAGGCACAACAGATGCTGCTATAGCTACTCCAACAAGCATTACTGCTGTCGCGCTAGTGATACTAAGAGCCGCTGCAAGGCCCGCGATTATAGCGAATAATACATCCACTAGTGTGGGGTACGCCCTAAGCATTATTTGAGATGTAACAGTACTATGAGGCATGAGTAAAGCAGTGAAGAATCCGCTCAATACGGAGAGGGCTAATCCGACAATCTCAGAGATAAGGCTTGTTTTTCTTAGTGATTGAAGACCAAGAACCGTTCCTAGAGAGACACCTAAAATAGGTCCTATTACGGGAGCAATTATCATGGAAGCTATTATCATTATCAAATTATCAGTTATCAATCCTAAAGTAGCAAGAAGCGAAGCCAATATTGTGCCAAGCACATAATTTCTATTCAGTTGAGCAAGCTTTCTCACATCAACCAAAATTTCCTCCCTAGAAATCCTAACAGATTTTGCTACTTCCTTTTTTATACTCTCTGGTAAGGCGTATTCGATAGTGTAGATCATCAAGTTTCCATAGAGAGAGCCCACGCCTACCTTTTTGAGAGCGTCGATAACAACTTCTGCTAATTCCTCGGATATGGTTAGAACTATAAATGTATTTACATCATCGTGTATCATGGAGAATTTCATTCCAAGTTTTTTTAACGTCCTTAACACGATTTCTCTTTTCTCATTGGGAATAATTATGTTAATGCCTCTCATTCTTCTCCCTTCTCGCGCATAATAACGTTTAGGATGTCCCCAATAGTTCTCTTTTTATCCTCTATAGTGTCAAAATTATAAGAAATCGGGTACAACGTGACTTTTAACTCTTGAGCTTTCTCTATCACTTCCGTTTCCTTTGAATCAAATGTGACAATGTCAACTTGATCTTGGAGACTTTCTATAGCACCTAGAATATCCTGAGACAGTTTATCCCGAGCTAACAATGCTTTATCGAGCTTTGTAAGCCTATGCGGGAGAATATAGATTATCTCTCCTTGGTGTTTTTCGAGTAATTTTCTAACTTCACTAATTTCCCTAATAAGAATCATCGTGAGTAATGATGTCTCGTATAGAACTACCCTAGAACTCTCCTCCATGACCTCTTTTGCTATTTCACTTACCTCTGAATCTTTAGCAAAGATTTTGATCTTCTTTATCTCTTCTCCATCAAAGGCCATATAGCTAAGAGGATCTACTACTTGAGACTTTGTTTCAATAATAGTATAGGATGGAGGCTCGAGTAGAGGCAGAACTTTGTACCTTATTTTAAGTGACCCCCGCAACATGTCATATAACTCTATGAGGGGTAGATTTTTCTCGATCCAAATGGTTAATAAGAGCATTAAAACACTATCAAAATCCGTCAGCCTTTTGTTAATTATTCCCATTGAATTAAGAATTACTGATACTCGATAAGTCGTCCTAAAATGCCTCCTAGCAAGCGTTGAAAGAGTCGATGATAATCCTGGTGAAAAGTGAAAACCAGGCCCAAGCTCAAAATCGAATGAAGGCACATGAATTATTGCAATTTCCTCAGGATTTAATTGTCTTATGACCTCTGGGAAATGCCAAGAAATATTGATACCATCTACTAGAAATGTGATCATAGAAATCATCATTCTCAGTGTTTTCCACGAGATATTAGAAAAGAATTCTTTTGCATACATAGTTCCTATTCAATAGCATCATTATTATATTTTCCCAGTATATTTATCGTAGGAAACTAAAATATCCCTTCCGATAAGAATAGATATAAATTTTCTGTTCAAGTTTTGCCAGTATAATATAGCTTTAAAGCTACCTGCCCCCTACTATGTTATTCAGTCATAATCAGCCTCATTTAAAGTCAGTAGTGAGGATTGTTCTGATATTCATTACTCCAAAA
>JAHKLG010000099.1 GCA_029856625.1 Candidatus Njordarchaeota archaeon
TATTATCTCGAATTTCAATGTCCTTCTTAGCTACCTCATAAGGAACTTTTTCACGCTCCATTATCCTCTTTATACGATCTTCTTTACTAGCAATTACTAATATCGAGATTGGATTATAATCCCGCACCATCCAGTAAGCGAGCTGAGAGTCCAGAACTACATTGCCCTTCAGAGCTTCCTTACGCATCTCATTATCAATCTCTAAATCAAGCTCGGGGTGCTCAGCAACATATTTTGAGAACTCGATAATGTTAAGACCATATTCCTTCGCTTTTTTCCGAAAAATCTCTCCCGCAGAGACGTATCTCAGAGAAAATTCCTTGGCAAGAGCCTTTGCTATAGTAGATTTCCCAGCTCCATGAGGCCCACTGATAGCAATAATTACCAATTCCATCCACCATATGGATATGCTGAGTAAGCGTTCATCAGCAATAATGTATTGGAAAAAATCTAAAATAAGCTTAAAAACTCTGAGCTTTATTATCGTAGAAATTTTAAACTGATTTCCCTATATTTGGAGCGTATCTGCGTATTATTTCAAGAGTAAGCTCTCTGCGTAAGCATTCTGCACAGAGATATCCGCCATAAGGTCTCTCCGGTCTTCTACTTGACTTTGGATAATCTTTTGGTTCTCTAGGTACTCCCGCTAGAGGCCTTCCACATATAGCACACTTATACCATCCTTTATTCCTCTTCTCATAGTGAATTACTAGTCTTCCTCCAGGAGTCCTAACAAAAACTTTCCTCAGCGATCTAGTCCTATATCGTGGTCTAGGCATTGCTCACACCTCCATCGCATTACTCACTAAATTCACTAACCTCTGCATAAAAATATTGCACCACTACTTTAGAAAGGTCTCCTCCCCATGATTTTTAATATTCCATTTATTAAAGCCGTCACAGCGGCATAACTAATGAAGTACCACCAGAAAGCATATATCACCGTATATTTGCCACTTAACACTCCGAACCACTTAATCGGAAGTCCAAATGGAAGAGTAATTACTGGTTGATTATCAAAGGCAGCGACTATAATTTGATAAGCGATTATGAAGAGGATTAATGAAGCTCCGAGTACTTTTAATTGCTCAGTTGAGAGTTCCATTTGAAGTTTTCTAATGTAGGCTTCTTCCTTTTTAACCTCACTAATAAGTCGAGGATTACCAGTTCTCATAGCTTTTCTGTACTTTGCCATCCATTTGCGAATTCTCTTACCATAGATTTGAACTTTATGAATATCTATTATCAACTGCTGCAGTATGGTATATATTATCGCAAGAAGAAGAGAAATTATGGCTATGAAGAAACCAGATGCTGGAGGAGATCCAAAACTTGCTTTTATCCAATCGATTAGTGCTCCGAAGATCATTTTGAAGCACCGTCTCATAGATCAAAAATTACCTTGATTTTCTTCTTTTTAATTTTCTGAAAAAGTCTAAACCCATGGTCTTCATTCCTGACACCACTCTGTCAATAAAGGAACCAATACTTGTCTTAAAACTGTTATAGATTACAGTAAATTTCTGAATCGCATCTCGAACAGCTTCTTTCCTGGTCATTTTACCTTCTTCAACAGCCTTAAAGTAAGCTTCTATTTTAGCTCTGATTTTAGGATTCACAATTTCGGGTACTAGTTCCTCTAAAGCTTTTATAATAGCTATACCGTAGGGTGTAGGTATTAACTTATTACCGTGTCTTGTCACATATCCTCTTTCAATAATCTTCCGAATATGCTCTGCAAACGTGGCATCCGTTCCAATACCCAATTTATCCATTAACTTAATTAACTCACTCTCCGTTATTGGGGGAATAATCCTTGGTTTTTCTTCGATGATTTCGTACCTTAAAATGGGTAATTTACTAGCAATCTTTATACGCCCAATTAGAGCCTTTTTCTCCCTAATAGACTTCACGCGCTCATATCTATATATGCGGAGAAAGCCCTCTTTCTCGATAATAGTTGTCTTAGCTACATACTTATTGCCCTCATTATCTCTTGCTTTGATAACAAACTCTTTTAAGATAGCATCACTTGAGAAATTAGCCACAAAATGTCTACATATTAGTTCGTATAATTTTGCAGCATTGGCTCCAAGCTTCCTTTTGATCTTGCTGAAAGATATCCATTTTTTGGGATGAATTGGCGGATGAGCATGATCATCTCTTTTTCCTTGACAAGGATTTTGTAATTCATAATCCCCCGGAATAAATCTATTCCTCCTCATTTCCTCAAGAATTCTCCAAGCAGCCTTTAGTGTTTCTCTTTTAAATATCTCTGTTTCTGTTCTTGGTTACGATATTAGACCCTCTAGGTATAACTTCTCCGCTAATTTTAGGGTTTTATACGATTCAAAACCCAGATATTTTGCAGCTAATGATGCTAACCTATTGGTGTTTAATGGGAGAGGACGTGAAATTTTCTTCTCATTCTCTTTAATATCTTCGATAATGATCTCCCTTCCTAATCCCTTAGCAAAATTAATAGCTTCCTCTTTACTTAAGAACACTTTTTCCGAAAGAAATTTCACTTCTCCAGAATTCACTTTACATATAACTTTTACCCTAAATTTTCTGAATCCCCTAGCCCTCTCCTTAGATTTCAAGTGCTCAAGATATCGTCTTACAACTAGAGCAAGCGTAGGTGTCTGGCAAGGTCCGATGGATAATAATGGCAAGCGCGCGGTCTTAAATTTCTCATGAAGCTTTAATGTAGCTAATCTTGTAAAGGCTACTCCGTATCTTAAGTCCAGTTCTTGCCTAGTTTCTGAAGCATCAATCTTGTTCTTGTCTAAATCCACCAAGTTTTCCTCTTTAAACGCTTTCTTAATCTCCTCCTTAGTTAATGAACTGAATCTCGCTCTTTTAACTATTATTCGATGATTAACTTTCTTAGCAATAAGATCAGCCACTTGCATGCCGATGTTCTCCCCTTCCCGATCAAAATCTGTCGCGATAATCAGAACATCGGCCCTTTTGCACTCTTTTTTCAAAACTTTAACAACTTCCCGTGATTCAGGACGAATAACCTTAACTAAGGGAGCTTTTGTTAAGAGATATTTAGGATCAACCTCACGCCACCTCTTTTCGTGAATAGCTTTTGAAAATTCGCTTGTAAATAAATGCCCTTTAACACTTGTAATCCGATAGATTTTTGAATTCGCCCGAAACTCAAGTATGGGAACTGGCTTTTTAGTAATTATTTTTACGTTCTTCTTATCGCCTGCCAGTGCATAAGCTATCTGTTCAGCCGCCCTCGGCTTTTCCGCGACTATTAGAACTCTTTGAACCTCTTTTTTCATGCTATTTTCACCGGAAAATGGAGATGCAACATCTCTCCCATTAACGGGTTGTTTTAGATCTGGAGAAAACGCAATATATGCTTAAGAGGCTATTTAAAGATGTATTCCACCAGGCATTTAGAAGATTCTTAGATTCAACTTAGATAATAGTAAAATTTTATAAATTTCCAAGGCCTATGAGCTAACTCTATGAGTATTTCGTTTGGGGCCGTGGTCTAGTGGTAGGACGCCCGGCTGACAACCGGGAGGACGGCGGTTCGATTCCGCCCGGCCCCACCAACTATATTATATGATTCTGTAAATTCCCTATTCAGCTTAGAGCATTAGTTTGGGAGGTAATAGAGAACCTACAATGTAATTAGGGCTCGTTTGGTGTCTTAGTGCCTCGATTCAGAATATTCCTATCCTCTAATGGTATCGTCTTCTCAAACGGCTCTAAAAACGTAATTGCGGATCCTGCAGGTTCTGGAAGCGAAATTGTTCCTGATGTTATTCTTATTTCTCATGCTCATACGGATCATGTTTCTGGTTTATCTGATATATATAGACCCGGAATTCCAGTTATTATGTCCCCCGAAACTTATCGCTTAATCCGACTTAACGGTTATAAGCTAAGATCATCCGATATAATCCTTCTATCCCCCGGAGAAAATATCATTCTTAATGGGATTGAATTTTTAGCTAGACATGCTGGCCATGTGATTGGTTCACTTATGTTTGAAATAGATTTTGGCAACATTCGTATTGGATATACTGGTGACTTCAATTTCGAGTCTTCAGTAATTATGCGAAGAGCCGATATATTAGATTGCGACTTCTTGGTTATAGATGCCACATATGGTACACCCAAATATAGTTTTCCACCACGCAGAATACTATATCGCTTAATCCGAAAGAAGTTAAGAGAGGCTAGAGATGAGGGCTATGTGGTGTCACTACATGGTTATGCTTTAGGAAAAGCACAGGAGCTTACTCGATTAGCTTGGGAATTCCTTGGGGGCTCAATTAGTGTGGAGAAAAAAGTTGGCATTTACAACAGAATTTTCGAGGAATCATCAGGCATAGTCCTAGGACCTTATACCATTGGAGGCCTCGGAGATTCCTTCATAAGGGATATCTCCTCACCTCAAGCTCCTAGATCCAAAAGATTTATTTTCACCGGATGGGCCGCGACTAGAAAATTTGATAATGCAATAGCATTTCCTCTCTCTGCTCACTCAGGCTTTTTAACCCTAGTTGATTTTGTGGAAAGAATAGATCCACAAGGAGTAATCGTCGCTTATGGCTTTACCTCTTTTTTCTCTAAGTACCTCAGGAGAGAATTAGACATTCCCTCATATCCAATACCTCTGATTCCAAGAGAATTAGAATTTAATCCCATCAAAACAGCTGATAGAAGACTAAATAAAAACCATTTCTACTAGAGGCCACAGAGTTGCCAAAATTCGAGAAGGAGTTCAAATCAGCCATTAAAGCGCTTGACGCCATACTCTTAAAGCATAAACCCTTACGTGAAACTTTATTCTCTAAGAAGCGGAAAAGCATTAACTTTGATATACTATATAAAATCGTTATGGAAACTATTAAGAGACTAAATTACATTGACGCTAGTATAAATAAATTTGCCCCTAAACTAAGCGGATCAAAGAAAAACATCCTAAGAGCGGCCCTATGTATGGAGAAATTTCTGAAAATAAAACCCCCAAGATTACCAGCTGATCTCAAAACAATTTATCATAAAGCTCTAAGATATGATCCACTAGAAAATGTTACTAACGATTATGAATATCTAGCGCTTAAGTACTATCATCCAATATGGTTTATACGCTCTCTAGAAGAAATCATAGGCCGGGAAAAACTCATAAGAATATTAGAGGCTAACAACAAGCCACTTAAAACAAAAACCATAAGAATAAACACACTTAGAACAACTGTTGAAGACTTCTACAAAAAATGGAAAGAGTTGAGAAGAACAGAACTCCCAGATATCTATGAAGTCCAAACAAACTATCTAAAGAAAATGCTCACAAGCAGTGATTACTCAGCGGGACTCTTTATAGTAGAGAGCTTCCCAAGCGCAGTAACAGTATACATCTTAGATCCCAAACCCAAGGAACTAATCCTAGACGCATGCGCAGCACCGGGAATAAAAACAACTCACATAGCAAGCATAACAAGTAATAAAGCGAAAATAATTGCCGCAGAAATAGATCCAAAAAGAGCACAACTTCTCCATAAAATAGGAAAAAAACTTGGAGCAAGATACGAAATAATAATAGCTGACTCAATAAAACCGCCGCTGAGAA